>DATNOY010000354.1:0-13371 GCA_036703495.1 Coleofasciculaceae cyanobacterium | reverse complement strand
TAGCCGTCATCTTGATCGTTCCTCTGTGCTTTGAACGGCTGAAATTGCCTGGATTGCTAGGGTTGCTGTTGGCAGGTGTTGCCCTAGGTCCAAACGGGCTTCAGGTTCTGCAATCTGAGTCAGAAACCATGAAACTGCTCTCAGATATTGGCTTAGTCTACTTGCTGTTTGTAGCAGGTTTAGAAATTGATCTGGAGCAGTTTCAAGCGACCAAATATCGATCGGCGGGGTTTGGCTGCCTGACGTTTATTATGCCGCTGATCATGGGCACTTTAGTGGGGCGATTGTTTGGGTTTGACTGGAATGCCTCTATCCTGATTGGCTCGCTGTTTGCTTCCCACACGCTGTTAGCCTATCCCATCATCAGTCGGCTGGGAGTGATTAATAATGAGGCGATCGTAGTTACCATTGGCGCAACCATTTTTACAGATATTGGTGCCTTGATGGTGCTTGCAGTTTGCCTTGGCATTCATGAGGGCGAATTCAGCGCCTTTAAGCTGGTGCAACTGCTGCTGTCTTTGCTGATTTATGCTGCTGTCATTTTATTTGGCTTTAGCGCATTGGGACGCGAGTTTTTCCGACGCTCTGGGGATGAAGAAGGCAACCAGTTTTTGTTTGTGCTACTGGTGGTTTTTGTCTCGGCATTGGGTGCCGAAGTGATTGGCGTTGAGAAAATTGTGGGAGCTTTTTTGGCGGGATTAGCGGTCAACAGCGTTACAGATCATACGCCGATTAAAGAGAAGATCCTATTTGTTGGCACGGTCTTGTTTATCCCCATCTTTTTTGTCGATCTAGGGCTGCTGATTAATATTCCTGCTTTTATTAAAAGCATTGCCTCGGTTTGGCTACCGCTCGCCGTCGTGACAGGCTTAATTTCAGGTAAATTTCTCGCGGCCATGTTCGCTAAATTTGCCTATCGCTACAGTTGGCGAGAAGCGATTACCATGTGGTCCTTGTCGATGCCGCAGGTTGCTGCCACGCTAGCCGCAACGTTTGTGGGCTATCGGGCTGGCATACTGACGGAAGATGTCTTGAATAGTGTCATTGTCTTGATGCTGGTAACTGCAACGCTGGGGCCGATCATTACGGCTCGGGCTGCCCGTGGACTGATTTCTACCACTCCTAGCAACCTTGAAACCTATAGCCTCTTGACCAATGGAAATTCTGCGCCAGACCAGTCTCTTGCGATCGTGGTTCCGGTCTACAATCCTCAGACAGAGCGGCACTTGATCGAAATGGCAACGTTGCTGGCACGACATGAATCCAGTAGGGTGATTCCGCTCTCGGTGACCGCCGCCCATCTTCATATGGATGCGCCAGAGCTAGAAGATGCCCTGCAGCAGAGTCGATCGCTGCTATCCAACGCGACCGAGGTATGCCAAGCATTTGGCATTACTGCAGACCCGCTATTACGGATTGATGATGGCGTCGCTGAAGGCATCAGCCGTGCCAGCCGAGAGCAAGGAGCGGGTCTGATTATTCTGGGTTGGGGTCGAGCCACCGGGCTACGAGCCAGGCTATTTGGCAGCATTATCGATCGCGTTCTTTGGTCTTCTCACTGCCCTGTAGCAGTTACCCGGCTTCTAGCCTCTCCCGAAAAATTTAAGCGCATCTTGGTGCCTATTGAGAACCCAACCCAGCGCATGGTGCGAGTCATGAACTTTGCTGCAGTTTTAGCAGATATCAATCAGGCAGAGGTGACGTTATTGCATGTCTGCGATCGCCGCACGACCCCTGCCCAAGTGGATTGGATTAAATCGCGCATGGAGTTATTGGTTTCAAAATGTGCAGTTGCGGTGAAACCCACTATTCAAATTGTTGTTTCCGACAATGTGGCTGCAACCCTGGTTAATGCAGCCCGATTAATGGATCTGGTGGTGATGCGATCGGCACGGCGGCGAATTAATGTCCATGAGCTATCCGTTAGCGACCTGACAACTCAGGTGATCAGCCGCTTAGGCTGTTCAATTGTGCTGCTGAGCGAACCTCAACGTCGCCGCCCTATGTCCGCAAGGCAGCCTCAGCTCACTCCTGCAGAACCGCTCTCCTCGCCAGATCCTATCGCCGAAAAATAAGTTGCTCTGGCTCAAACGCTCTCAATATAGGGATCTTCCATGAGAAACATGCCTTTAGTAAACCGCACCCCCCAGAACCCACCCGGACGCCGATCGATCACCACGCCTTCCTCACCTAGAGAAACCACATGGGGTGGACGCAGCATTGGCATGGGTTCTGCGGTTTTAACATAAGGGGGAAGAGCAACAATACGGACGCGATCGCCCACTTTAAATTCTTTAGCGTCAGTCATAAAATTCTTTAGTGTGAGTCATAGAAAAATAGGAAGACAAAGCTCGAGATCAACCTGTCCTGAGATCAACTGGCAAAACCGGCAAAGCGGCAGCAGAAAACTTCGAAGTTCAGGCAAGTTCAGTCTGGGTCGCAACGAATTTCAACCAGAAAGCCGTCTGGGTCGTAAAAGTAAATGCCACGTCCGGTGGGGCGGCTGACAGGCCCATGATCGATGACAATTTGGTTTTGGTGAAGTACGGCAACCGCCTGATCAAACAGGTTGGCATCAATATCAAAGGCTAAATGCCCAGCACGGGTAAATTCCTGGCGAGGATCGGAGTTAGGAGGAAGCAGGTTAGGCTTCCAAAACAGGTCGAGAACGGTGCCGTCGGGCGTCACAAAATTTGCTGCTTCGCCTGATTCAAAAGCTTGTCTCAGGGTTTCAGGCACTTCATCCCCTTGCAGTTCTCGCAGTCCTAAAATCTTGCCGTAGAAGTGGCGAGAAACAGCGAGATCGTGGACATGCAAAGCAATGTGGTGAACCCGTCGCAGCATTCCGGCAGCAAGAGTAGGCGGACTGGCTTGAGGGCTGGAAACCATAGGAGTAGATGAGTAGGGATCTGTTAACGATCAGGATAGCTTACCGCCACCCGCCTGACACCCGCGATTTGACAGCGGCGATCGCTGATCTTGCCCGGCTTACCCGTGGATTCTGCCATCGGGTAGGGTCGCACCCGTCAAGGTTGCCCCTGTTAAGTTAGCGCTGCTGATCTCAGCTCGGACCAGATTAGCATGAGTCAGATCGGCGTTCGTGAGGATGGCTCGGGCCAGATAGGTATCAATTAGATTGGCTTCGCGCAGTGAGGCTCCCCAGAGATTACAGCGGCTGAGATCAGCTCGGTTGAGGCGAGCCCGCGACAGATTAGCTTTGGCCAGGTGTGCCCGACCCAGTTTGGCATCGGCTAGCGTTGCCCCTTGGAGGTTAACACTCGCCAGATCTGTATCCGTCATGTCAGTCCGTTCCAGCTTGGCGTTCATCAAATTGGCACCGCGCAACACAGCCTGGGAAAGCTGGGCTTCGGTGAGGGTAGCTCCTTTGAGGGTGGCTTCGGTGAGGTCGGCCCCGCGCAAGTCGGCCCTGCGCAGGGTGGCTTCACTGAGGTTGGCTCCTCGCAAATCCACACGTGCTAGATCAGCCCCGGTGAGGTTGGCACCCCGCAGATCAGCCTTACGCAAAGTAGCACCCCGCAGATTGGTGGTGTATTGGCGGTTTTCTTCCCGCAAATTGGCACCTCGTAGGCAGGCTCCCGTCAGATTGGCACCCCCTAGGTTGGTATTGCGCAAGTCAGCATCAATCAAGTTAGCGTCTAGCAAATTGGCCAGCGTCAAATCGGCGCTACGGAGATCAGCGCCCTGAAGAATCGCTCCATGTAGATCGGCATCTCGTAAATTGGCGCGAACCAGCTCAGATTGGCTCAGATTCGCTCCACTGAGGCGGGTGGCCATCAAATTGGCCTTGCTAAGCTTAGCCCGGTTGAGGTACGCCAACACAAAAATAGCGCTGTGTAAGTCTGCCTCTTCCAGGTCAATGCCAATCAAGTCAGCGTGAGTCAGGTTAACTCCTGTCAGATGTTCTCCCCGAAATTTGACTTCGCCTGCTGCATAGCGCTTCAGCAGTTCATTTGCATTAATCATGGCAGATCTGGTTTCCAATGAAGACGGTGGCAGCGGCATCACAAACTCAAAGATTCAAACAGGCGTTAAGTCTTGATCCGGTCTGGCAGATCGGCCGATGACAAGAGTCCGTTAGATGGCTGGAGAGAGACTTGGCAGGTTGCTTCGCGATCGTCCGGCGGATCGGGCTCCGTTGTTCCGGGCAAGCTCGCTTCTACACTGACAATATCGGTGGCATTTTCATCGCCGTTGGCAACAGCTACACTTCCCTTTAGAGGCAGGTAGGCATAAAAAGACTTCACCGCTTGCAAAATTACTTGGGCAACCCGGACATATGCGCCTGAATCTCCTAGCGCTTGAGCAGCACCAAGCAACTTGGATTTCAGATCGCTCAGCAGTGGATGAGTTTGCAGTAAGATGCGCAGTAGATCGTCTAGCTCATGATTCTTCAGCATTAAATCATGTTCAGTACCTGGCTCAAACACTTCATGTAGCAAGGAAAACAGCACAATTTTCACCTGGAGTGGATTGGCAGATTGAAGGATTTCTAGCCGTAGATCAAATAAATCTGAAGGGTCTTGATGCAGCAGGTAGCCAAATCCGGGGGGGGATGGCTGGATGTCTACATGGCTGGCAGCCAGATCTGGATCGGCGGGGTTGCCTGCCGATTTTCTTGTAACCACAGGACTCTGGGATGGTGCTAACCTATGGGTTAATGCTGCTGTTGTTAACTTCTCGGCTGTTGACTCCTCGGCTGTTAATTCCTCTGAAGAACCGGCTGCATGAGTTTCTTTTATTAAATAGAGCGGTTGAAAAGCCAGGCAAATCTGTCCGGCGATCGCGCCATACTCAGTCGGTTTGCTCAGTGTTTTCACTAAATTATCTAAAATAGCTTTAAGGCTTTCTAGTGTCGGCGTCAGGCTATGAGCCTCTCGGACTAAATCGGAGAAATTGATTAAGTTGAGCCGGGTGGCATCGGCTTCCCAAACATTTCTACAGGTCAAGAGCAGCAGCTTCTTGATACGCAGGGAATGTTGATCCTGGGCTAACAATTGAGCCACTGCTTCATAGGCTGGGGGTCGAGTTCCCAATGGAGGCAGCGGGCTGGTTTCTAAATAGAGCTTGCTAACTCGGTTAATGATGGTGTTTGCCACCAGAGTATATTCAGCAGATTTATTAAGCGAGTTGGTAATCGTATAGATACAAGACTGAAGTTGCTCTAGGGTCGGAGCGATGACTAGCAATTGACGCAGCAGATCAGGTAAATCTAGCGGGTCAAGCTGCTGCGGATCGTTTTCCCAGATTTGCGTGCAGGCAAAGAGCAATAGCTTTTTGATGCGCAGGGAATGTTGATCTTGTGCCAAAGCCTGTGTCACTTCACTGAATGAAGTGGCGATCGGTGAGATAGCGGAGGTAGCAGTAAGAACCATAGGCTCCTGACGCAGGCAGATAATAAATGCTCTGCAAGCTAGAGTGCCTAATGGGTGTCTCTGAGGGCATCGTTGTTATTACTCATGTTTTTAGCAAATCGAGCTTGCCAGCTCGGTACGCACTGGGCAATAATCATGACTCATTAGCGGAATGACAAAGGTATATGCGTTCTGCAGGATAAAAAAACGCCTACATTGACATAAGGAATTTAGCGATGTCAGAAACTGGAGTTCAGGTCTGTCCAGTCTGTAAAGTCAAGATTATTAAAATGATTGGCGGCGATCGCGTCTTGTTCTCAGCAGGGCCTCCGGGCACTCGAGCCACGTTATGGGCGAAAGTCTGTCAGTATGCCAAGAACCCCAGCTGTATTAATCAAGATAAGCCTCGCCCTGATCCCCTTTAACGCCAGATCACTACCCCGCTCAAGTCCATCCCCAAGCTCCTCAACTTTCCGCCTGGGGATTAGCAGTCAGAAGGGAGGGTGGAGCTGCTAACCTAAATGGACAACTACTCCCTCTCAATCAGGCAGCTTGTGAATGCTAAACTCATCTTCAACTGAGTCAAGTCCAGATTATTTTTTGAAAGCCTCGCGGAGTGAGGCTTTCAAAAAATAATCTGGCTTTAGCCGAGGGCGAACCGCTATATAGTTGATAGAACGATATGCATGCCTACGTAATATAGCCAGCCTCAATCCATGGGGACTGCTATATGGCACTTTAGCTGAAGCAATGCCTGGCCCTGTTTTGTAATGAGTGGACAGTCCATAATTTAAGATATGGAGAAACTACTCTTCGCGGATAAAACGATCGTTAAAGGTCGTGGCATTTTTTTAGGAGAAAGGCTAGACCTTAAACCGCTGGAAAGGACTGATTATCTGGCCAGCTTGCCGCTCGTCGTTGCGGCAGGCGATCGAGGTTGCGCCGTTCTCTTCCGCTACGGAGCCGCCGTTTTGTTTGGGTTAGACCCCATTGAAGAAGCCTCCTTCCTGACTTACCTGAAGCCCATGGTGGTGGAGCCATTTGCCTCTCCCGAAACGGAAGAGGTGGTTTTAATGCAAGATGAAGCAGCCGGTGGGCGAGTGGAAAACGGCACCATCTGGCTGCATGAATTTGATATCAAACGGTTTCAGATTGTGGCAGATGTGCTGGCAAAAAGTATTGTGCTAGCCCATTACGAAGGCGGCACCGCCAAAATTTTTGACCAAATTGAACCCTTTGCCGACAGCCTGCAACGAACTACCCGAGACGAACGTTGGGGTAAAGAACTTTTACGACAGCTCGGCAGAACCCTGACCATTCAGCACAAAATTGTCGGGCGGGTAGAAATAATTGACAAACCAGAACTGCTTTGGGATTCGCCAGATTTAGAGCGCCTCTATTTAAGACTAGAAAATGAATATGAGATCCGCGAACGGCATCTGGCTTTGGAGCGCAAGCTAGACCTGATCTCCCGCACGGCAGAAACTGTCTTGGATCTACTTCAGCACAACACGGGCTTGCGGATGGAGTGGTATGTGGTGATCTTAATTGTGGTGGAGATTATGCTGTCTTTGTTTGACCTGTTTTTGGAGGTAAGGTGAAGGCAAAAATATCCCCCTAATATATACTTCAGCGTTAGGAATCTTCTCGATCCATATATTTTTCAGCAGCTTTGACCATTTTGAGAATGATGAGTGTGGCGATCGCTCCAGTTGATGCCACAAACCATAGACCACTGCCTGCCGCTACACCCAATGATGCAGAAACCCAAATGGCGGCTGCGGAAGTCAAGCCTTGAATCTTAACGTCATCCGGAGTAGAACGGGATTTGGCAAAGATTTCCCCTGCTCCCAGAAAGCCGATGCCTGACACAATCCCCTGGATAACGCGACTGGTATTGTCGTTGCCGTGGGTTCCGAGCTGCAAGCTAGTCATCACAAACAGTGCCGATCCTAAGCTAACGAGCATGTGAGTGCGTAAACCTGCGGGTTTGCGATCCAGCTGCCGCTCTAGCCCGACAATCCCTCCGGCAAAAATAGCCAGGCTGATCCGGCTCAGAATGCTAAACCAATCGTTGGGATCTAAAGAAGGCATGGGATCAGCTGCTGCGTAACTGGGCAAGCGACCATTATAGACCGTTAGCTCCAGTCTTCTCGCTGGCCACCGCGTCCCCGATAAACCTGAGCCACTTGATGAATTTGACGCGTCTTGACAAAAAGCGCTTCTTCCGTCAGCTGCCATTGCTTGAGAATTTTTTCCAGATCGGTTTGGATATCTCTGGCACCTGGAAAGCCTCGATAGCGAATCCGTAATCGGGCCAGTTCCGCCAGGTTGTAATCATTAGGCTCTCCGGTCAAGAGGGCGTTGACCACTTGACGATCGCTCTCCCACTGGGGGTGTTGTTGGTCTTTGGGGCTAGAGTTTGCCATGAAACTTGAAATTCAGATAGGGGTTATGCCAGAAATACTATCTAAGCATGGATCGTTTGCGGCATGTCCCGCTCAACGAGCTTTAGTTCGGGTTAATCAGGCATGTCAAACTGATTAACATTGCTAATTGAGACGAGTTGAGACACATGACCCTTCATCAAAGTTCTGGTCGCTGGCGGCTTGGACTCGGACTAGCGTTGACTACAGTGTTGCTATGGGGAATTCTACCGATCGCCCTGGAAGTGATTTTGCCAGTGGTTGATGTCCAGACGCTAACCTGGTTTCGGTTTTTGATGTCCTATGGACTGATGACGATATATTTGGCCATGCGGGGGGAGTCTCAAGACTGGCACCACTTGCGATCGTCCCGGTTGGATTTGTTGGCGATCGCCACGCTGTCTCTAGCGGCTAACTACCTGTTTTTCCTCAAAGGACTACAAGCGACCTCGCCCACCAATGCCCAAGTGATTGTGCAGATGGCTCCTGTATTGATGGGGTTGGGCGGACTAGCGATTTTCAAAGAGCGCTATACCGTGCGGCAATGGCTGGGCTTGGCGATTTTGACGCTGGGCATGATGCTGTTCTTCAACGACCAACTTCAGGCGTTGATCAACACCTCCGATCAATATTTGATGGGGAGCGGATTTATTGGCATTGCTGCTGCGATTTGGGCATTTTATGCGCTGGCTCAGAAGCAATTGTTGCAACAGCTCTCTTCGCCAGTGATTATGTGGTTGATTTATGGGGGCAGCGCGCTGCTATTTACGCCAACTGCGGCTCCGGCACAGCTGCTAACCCTAACGCCACTGCAATGGGGAATGTTGCTGTTTAGCGGCTTTAACACCTTCCTAGCCTATGGTGCTTTTGCCGAAGCCTTAGAACATTGGGAAGCCTCGCGGGTGAGTGCAGTGCTGTCGCTAACGCCAATCGTTACGTTGATTTCTGTCAGCTCTGCCGCACTGCTGTTTCCGACGTTGATTGCAGCGGAACGGATTACCAGTTTAGGCATTTTGGGTGCTTGCTTGGTGGTGTTTGGCTCCAGCGGTATTGCGTTAGGGCAGCGATCGCAACCTTCTAGGATGAAAAAGTAACCAGCACAGCAAACCAGAAGTCTTAGGGGTGAAGGGGTTCCACTCCTGTTTGGGGGCGCAGCCTCCAACCCCTCATGTGGCAAAATTTAGTTTTTGCAACACTAGGATGGAAAAGCAAATTTTGACATCGATTTTGGCATCATGGCCTCTGGTCTAGCCCTGAAACGTAAAGAAAGGTCTAAACTCCGGGCGGAATACCGGAGTTGGTGAGATGATAGACAATGCTCTAAATTGTACTTGAAGCGACAGACAGGATATTCAGTTATGACACTCCGACTTGGTGACACGGTTCCCAACTTTACCCAAGCCTCTACCCACGGCGATATCAATTTTTATGAATGGGCGGGCGATAGCTGGGTAATTCTCTTCTCACACCCCAAGGACTTCACCCCAGTTTGCACCACAGAACTGGGCACCGTGGCAAAGCTGAAGCCAGAATTTGACAAGCGCAATGTGAAGGCACTGGCACTCAGCGTCGATGATGTGGATTCTCACAAGGGTTGGGTGGGAGACATCGAAGAAACCCAAAGCACGACGCTCAACTATCCCATCTTGGCAGACCCCGATCGCAAAGTGTCTGACCTGTATGACATGATTCACCCCAACGCGAACAACACGCTGACGGTGCGATCGGTGTTCATCATTGACCCCAACAAAAAGCTGCGCCTCACCTTGACCTATCCTGCCAGCACTGGCCGCAACTTTGATGAACTACTGCGGGTGATTGATTCACTGCAGCTTACAGATCATCACAGTGTGGCTACTCCTGCTAACTGGAAAGATGGCGATGACTGCGTGATCGTGCCCTCCATCACCGACCCAGCAGAGTTGGCAGAGAAGTTTCCTAAGGGCTATACGGCGGTGAAGCCTTACCTGCGGTTGACCCCTCAACCCAACAAGTAAGCTGACTGACGAGCGATCGTCCCATTAATTCTGGAATATTGATGTTTGTAAGGCGTTCTTTTAGAGCGCCTTTTTATTGGGAATTTTGGTTGTTTATGTCCCTAGTAACTCGTCAGGAATTGGCTTCAGCATCAAATGAATCGCATCTTTTAAGTTGGCGATCGCTTCTTCTCGACTCTCCCCAAACGAGGGTTTGAGAGGGACAATCTTGGGTTTTCAGAGTTCCCTAGCTAAACGAAGCGTTTCTAAGTCCTGATCAGAGATGATGATGCTCATATCTACATAGATTAGGGAGTCCTAATTCTAGGATAAGGCGATCGCGCCTAGCATTTAGGAGGCATGAGGGGGCGAATAGAATTTACAGATGCCGTAAGCACGATACTTGCGAGATTTAGAGTTTCTCTTTATGGCCCTCAACCAGAATCACCAAAGCTTTATCAATATCCCGCACCTTGATCGATCGCAGGGCAGTATCGATTTCTTCGGATAGCTTGGTTACCTTGCTGGCATGATGATGAGAATTTCCTGATTGCGGTTTTTCCGGTAGATTTTGAAGTCGCTATCAAGTGTCAGAACGGTACTTTCAGGATATAACTCTGCCATTCTGACTAAACAAGCATCTGCTAACGACATTGGCACGTTTTCATAGCGAGCAATCAGTTCTTCGATCGCTTTCATTTCATCTGAGAGGCAAAAGGCAATCTGTACAGCTCTTCTATTGACTAGAGATAAGACAGCCTGCTGGCTACGGGAATCACGCTGCAACAAAAAACACGCTTCTGTGATTACCGCTTCGCAAGTCAGGAGTGGAGAGTTGGCGGTGGTCACGGTTGTTGTTGCCCATTGATTAAACTGGTCAGCTTTGCTCAATAGCGCAACCAGTACACCCGTATCCAACAAGATCTGAGGTTTCATGACTTGCCAAAGCCTTCCATATACTTCTTATTAGTGGACAGGTCAGGGGGTAATCCTTCTAGACAGCCAATTAAATCTCCTGCCACTTCGAGAAAAGGCATAGACTCGTCTGCCGTTTCAGGTTGCTCGGCGGGGAGCCTTGAGGCTTCATCAATGACCAACACTACCTTGAAGGTTCCGACGGGTAAGTCGTCGGGTAACTGGATCTTGAGTTCTTTGGTGGATGTAATCGTGGCAATGGTTTCGATCGTCTTCATCGTGGCATCCCTAGAGAATTAGCTTTACTGTAACAAGCATTCTGATGACATCCCCCGGAATCCGGTCAAGCCCTTTGATTAAGGATCGAAGATGTCAATGCACCAACCTCAGCTAGCTTTTTTCGCTGTCGCCCTTAGCCAGAATCACCAAAGCTTTATCAATATCCCGAACCTTAATCGATCGCAGAGCAGTCAGGATCGATTGAATCAGCGCAACTTCATCATTGGAGAGCGTGACCATAGATAGTGCTTTGACTCCATAAGGTTTAGTTGACCTTATACGCATAGCCGCACATACGCAATAATGGGTAAGAAGATCTTATTTGTACTTTTGCGGCTAGACGTGGCGAGTGGCTCCCAAAAAAAGACCGGAACTGAGAATATATTTGGACTCTGACCTGGATAAGTTGGTAAAGACGATCGCCACCATTCGAGAGGAGTCCATCAGTGCCGTTGTAGCGGAAGCACTGGAGTCATGGCTGCAACAGCCGAGACAACAAGAAATTATTGAGAAACACAGGTTAGATGAGCTTGATTAGATGACTAGAGAGTAAAGTAGGTTGGGTTGAGGCCCGAAACCCAGCAACTCCTGTTCAATGCAACCCTGCATAGCCCATTCTAAGCAAAGAGAATGAGCTGAAATTATGCAATATCGCTGTGCCAGAACACCAGGAGCGACTTATTTTTTTACCCTTGTTACCCATCAACGACAAAGACTTTTTCAAGAACCAGAGTCGATCGCTCTCCTCCGTCAAGCCTTTCATCGGGTTAAACAAAAGCACCCGTTCCAGATTGAGTCGATCGTGGTTCTGCCTGATCATCTTCACTGTATCTGGACATTGCCCCTAGAGGATGCAAATTTTTCGATGCGTCGGCAGTTGATTGAGGGTCAGTTTAGCCGTTGGTGCCCCGATCGATATAAACAAGCGCGATCGGTTTCACGCATGGCGCTTTGAGCGATCGCCCTCAAAAATCGCCAGATCAGCGCTCGTCCAACGAATCGGATTGGTGGACTGCATAGAACCCCTCGCTATTTGTTCTTCGAGCATAGAAGTTACCCCACGCAAGCCTCTAGCAGTTCCTCAATGCTGCCTACCAGCCGGATGGGAATGTTGCCCAACTGATCTGCCACCTGCGTGATCGTCATATCATCCAAGAAGCGATCGTCATCATGCTTCAGCATCAACGAAGGCAACAGAATGGCATCGCCTAAGTCTTGACCCTTCAGCACCCGTACCAGATCTTGCCCGGTTAGTAAGCCAGTCACCGTAATTTCTTGTCCCCAATATTCGCTGTTGAGGGCAACTTTGTGGATTTGCAGCCCTTTGACCTGATTGAGGCGATCGGCGATCGGTTGAAAAGCTTGCTCAACGGCATTGCCCAGCACCCAGGTGAAGCGACGAGGCGGAGAGATCTCAGCGGGTAAGCGCTTGGCTGCTTTGTGAAACTGCTTGATAAATTGGCGAATGGAGCCAACCCCATTTCCCAACTGCGGATAGTCTTCATAGTGAGATTCGGGCGGCAGCTCTTGACGGCCAATCAAAAACCATTCATCTGCCAGCCAGGCAAAGGTGCTGCCAAACTTTTGCTGAAATTGGGTTTGGAGGGTCTGGACTTGCGCAATTACTTCCTGAGCTTTCTCGGTGGTGACGGGAACTAGCTCATCTTCTGCCGGACGAAAGCGCGTCAACCCCACCGGTACCACAGCCACCGAATCCACCGTTGGAATGTCGCCCTGGTGAAACTGGGCCAAATCGAGCAAGGTTTGCTCTAAGTGTTTGCCATCATTGATGCCCGGACAAACTACAACCTGCGCGTGGATTTGTAGATCGTGATCCTGAAACCACTGCAACTGATCCAGCAGTTGACCGGCACGCGGATTCTTCAATAGGCGGGCGCGCACTTCGGGTTCTGTGGCATGAACTGAGACATAGAGCGGCGAGAGGCGCATTTGGGCAATGCGATCCCACTCCCGCTCAGTTAAATTGGTCAGTGTCAGGTAGCTGCCGTAGAGAAAGCTGAGTCGGTAGTCGTCGTCTTTGAGATATAAGGTTTGCCGCATGCCGGGCGGCTGTTGATCGATGAAGCAGAAGGGACAGCGATTGTTGCACTGAATCAGATTATCAAACAGCGCCGACTCAAACTCTAGTCCCAAATCTTCGTCATAGTCCTTTTCAATTTCTACTTGGTGAGACTGTCCGCTGGCGTCCAGCACTTCCAGCTCTAGCACTTCATCTGCACATAAAAACTGGTAGTCAATCAAGTCACGCGGGGCTTGCCCGTTAATGCGGACTAACCGATCGCCTGCCTCAAAACCAATTTCAGAGGCGATCGACTCAGGTAAAACACGGGTAATTAGGGCAGGGCGGATAGCAGATGCGCTCATGGATGCCAGCAGGGGTCG
>DATNOY010000353.1:0-2540 GCA_036703495.1 Coleofasciculaceae cyanobacterium | reverse complement strand
TTGTTGAATAGCAGCCTGGAGGTCATCCGTTGTGCCACCCCAGGATTGCGCCTTGGCTTGAGCCAGCAGGTTAAAGTCTTGAATTTCAGATCTTAGGCTGGCGCGATCGGGAATTTGTTTAACAATGCTCATCGCTTCGTTATAGTTTCGGCGATCGATCGACGCATCCGCCAAATCCAACATTTTCCGCCCAAATTCAGCAATGAGTCGCGTCCCTTCTTGGTAGAGGTGGCTCTTAGGCGGAATTTCTTCTACTAGCTTAATGGCTGCCAGCACATTCTCCAGCCCCCCCTGCTCTGCAATGCCTCTGGCTTTATCTAACTTACTGCCATCCACCCGAGTCTCTGTAATCAGATCAGATAGCTCTTTATACTTCGTCGTCTCCCAATATCGGTTGCCCACCGAGAGTAGACGCGTAGCGGTCAGGAAAGCTTGCCGCAGATCATTCTGCTGCAGGCTATTTTCCGCATCCTGATAGATTTTTGCTGCTTTTGCCCACAGGGCTTTCCAATCCTGTACCTGCTTACCGACGAGCTGATGAGCAGCCGTATTCGCAGGGATGCGGTTGGCGGTATTCACCGCTTGCTCCAGTTCCCCATTTTGAAAAGATTCCTCTGCTAATTGCAAAATCTCTTTTGACCAGGCTTCAATACTGCGATTGATTTCGGGACGCAAAGGATGATCGGCCGGCAGGTCGTTAACCAGGGCGATCGCTTTCAAGAGCGCTTCCACAGTCCGCTTATCTGCCAAAGTCTGGGCACAATACAGCCGCATGGAAGCAGAAGCCGTGGGCAAGAAAATAGCAGGGCAGTTGGGGGTAGCAGGCAAGCTGAACAAATTCAGCGCCGAAAAAATTCCTAACCCACTGAACGCTAATACCGACACCGCACCCCAAAATTGCCAATGGCGAGGCATCCAGGGAGGCAGCTTTTGCCATAGAGAAGGCGGCAAATCAGCGGTGGACGGTGGCTGCAGCAGGGTCGCAGATGGAGAAACGGGAGCAGCCGCAGCAGGCTGAGTCACTACTTTGACTGGAGTAGCAGGTGGAACCCCCCGATCGCGCGGCAGTGACTCGGGCGGACTGGCACCCCCCTCAGGCGGCACGACAGGCAACCGCAAAGGCGGAATTCCCTTTGCTAATTTTGGGTTCACTGGATTTTGCTTTACTGGCTTTTGAGGAATCTGCCCTGAGCCATCATCCGAGCGACGGTTTGGCATCCCATATTTTCCGGTCATACCTCACTCCACAATGCAGCAACTTTGGCTACACCCCGCACATGTTACCAACATCCATGAATGATAGTTGCAATCCTACCTTTCAATTGCGCAAAGTGCCAAACTTCCTTGGAAAGAGGGTTTTATCTATAGGTCACTTTTGCACTTCTGCCAAAGCGACCCCTAACCAGCCCTGAAAGTTTTCTTGCTGCGTTGGCGAAGGATGGTCGAGGGCAACCAGCTGATAAGACGTGGGTCGAGGAGCGCCGAGGGTGACGGCACAAGTCCGCAACTCATCCTGGTGGAATAGGGTGAAGGTTACTCGATCGCCAGGGCGATAATCCTTTAAGCGATCGCTAATCTGATCGGCTTTCAGCCGCAATCCATCCAGCGCCAATAGCTCATCTTCTGGATCAATACCAGCCTGCTGAGCCGGAGAACCCATTTCCACAAATTTGACCACTTCCCGACCGTTCTCAGATTTTGCCAGCAGTCCCAGATAGGGCGGCAGCTGATCGGTGCTTTCGGGTTGCACCTCTAACCCAAACGGTTCCAAGTATTGATTAAACGGCAGCTCTTCCAAGGTATGCAGGTAGCGCCGGAAGAAATCGGATAAATCTACGTCTGCCACCGATGCAATCGTCTGTTCCAGTTCTTCAGGCGTAAAGCCCACTTCTGGTTGGCCAAACTGCTGCCACAGGCTACGCAGCACATCATCCAGCGATCGCCGGTTGCCATGCTTGGCTCGAATCAGCAAATCCAACAGCAGCGAGACCATCTCGCCCTTCAAGTAGTAGGAAATTTGGCTGTTATTGCTATTCGCATCTCGTCGATAAAGTTTGATCCAAGCATCAAAGCTAGACTCGCTTAAGGATTGCACCTGCCGTCCCGGAGTTGTTAAAAACTGGGAGATCTCTTTGCCTAACAGCCTTAGAAAAGTCTTGGCATTGTAAATGCCGGCCCGCAAGGGGAAAGTCACATCGTAGTAGCTCGTCGTCCCTTCACTGAACCAGAGAGAGGGCGTGTAATTTTCGGTTTCGTAGTCAAATACTTCCAGCCCCTTAGGACGCAATCGCCTGACATTCCACAGGTGGAAGAACTCATGCGCCACGAGCTGCATAAAACTGTTGTAGCGATCGTCTGAGCGAAAGCTCAACCGCGAGTAGAGCAACGTGCAGGCATTTTTGTGTTCTAGCCCGCCGTAGCCCTGAGCTGCCAGGTGTAGCAAAAACAGGTAGCGATCGTAAGGCAACCCGCCAAACAGATCCGCTTCTACCTGAATGATTTTTTGAGTATCAGCAATGATCCGACTGACATCCAAATTG
>DATNOY010000352.1:0-3568 GCA_036703495.1 Coleofasciculaceae cyanobacterium | reverse complement strand
CCTCCCGCAGGTGACGAATCACCGAAAAAATTTCCTGCACAATCTGGGGGGCCAGACCCAAACTCGGTTCATCCAGCAGCAACAGCCGAGGGCGACTCATCACAGCCCGGGCGATCGCTAACATCTGCTGTTCGCCACCGCTTAAGGTGCCAGCCAGCTGATGGCGACGTTCTCCTAAACGAGGAAACGTGAGAAACTGACGCTCAATATCGGCTTGGATACCTGAGCGATCGCGACGCGTATAGGCTCCCAACTCCAAATTGGCTAATACTGTCTGCTGGGCCAATACTCGACGTCCTTCAGGGCTATGGGCAATCCCTAATTGCACGACTTGATGAGCAGGGAGACGAGTAATTTCCTGCTGATCATAAATGATTTGACCCCAGGCTGAATTCACCAACCGCGAAATTGCCTTAAGAGTGGTACTTTTCCCGGCTCCATTGGCCCCAATCAGCGTCACAATTTCTCCCTCATTCACCATCACGTTAATGTCTTGGAGAGCTTCGATCGCGCCGTAGTTAACAGATAAATTTCTGATTTCTAAAAGAGGTTGGGGCATGGGAGAGGGGGAGAATTAAATGCAATGGCAATGGGTCGAGTAGTTTAATGGCTGGAGCTGTCGCCCAGATAGGCGGCAATCACGGCTGGGTCATGGCGAACCACTTCAGGTTGACCCAGCGCAATCAGTTGACCAAAGTCTAAAACCGCAATCTGATGGCACAAGCCCATGACTAAAGGAACATGGTGTTCAATCAAGACAATGGTTAGGTCAAAAGCATCACGAATTTGTCGGATCAGCTGGCTAAGGGCAGCCTTTTCGTTAGGATTCATGCCTGCGGCAGGTTCATCCAGCAACAGCAGTTGGGGTTCTACGGCCAGAGCCCGGGCTAGCTCTAACCGCCGCTGGTCGCCATAGGACAAGTGGCGGGCTGTTTGCTCGGCTTTCTCGGCCAAACCCACCCATTCCAAAAGCTCTAGCGCTTTCAAACGAGTTTGTCGGTCTTCAGCGATCGCCCCTGGAGTTCGCAAAATCTCCTGCACCAATCCCGCTCGAATATGGCGATGGCGGGCGATCGCCACATTCTCCAAAACTGACAGCTGACCAAACAGGCGCAAATTTTGAAACGTTCGGGCAATTCCTTTGGCGGCAACTCGGTGAGGTCGCAATTGGGTAATTTTTTGTCCCTGATAAATCAGCTGTCCGCTAGAAGGTGGAATCAGACCTGTCACGATATTAAACAGCGTGGTTTTGCCGGCCCCGTTCGGTCCAATGAGCCCAAAAATTTCACCCTGATGCACCGAGAAGGACACATGATTCACGGCTACCAACCCGCTAAATCGCCGAGTCACCTGCTGCACCTCCAACATCGGCGACTCACGGTTTTGCTCAGCCTGTACATCCACCCTCACCTCATCCTCCTTCCCTACTGTTATGAGTACGGCACACCTGCTGTCGGTACACCAACTATCTCCTACCCTCAAGATACAGGTTACTGCATACCTACCAGTCGCAGCGCTCCCACTAGCCCAAAAAATAAAGACCGCTGGTGCGATCTTTACAGTGCCGGATGTTTATTGAAGGGATAAGTTGGGATCACACCCGCTGACCAGCACAGAAGCGTTAGAGCGGTTCATCCCCTGGGTAGTCAATGGGCTGATAATCCACATAATCGGCATTATCAGCATCTCGGCGACGAGAGGGCTCCGAAGAGGGGCGACGTCGAGGAGATCGACTGTTGGAAACCCGATCTTCTCTGACTCCAGGACGAGAACTGCTGCGGCTTTCACCCCAATCCGAGACGCGATCTTCCTGATAATCATCGTCCCAAGCGCTGCGGTCAGACGATTTTTCGGGCGGTAGCGGGCGAGATGAACGGGGACGGCGGGGACGATCGTCACTGTTGAGGCTGGGACGAGCGCTGGAACGATCTGTCGGAGGACGACGGCGGGACTCAGTCTCATATCTGTCCATGTCTTCAGCCCGAGAGTCTTTAGAGCCGCGAATCCGTCGGGTCACAGTTCGATTATTGTCTAGCGGAGCAAAATCATCCAGCTCAGCTCGGTAAACTCGGCTGACTGGGCGCTCATCATCAACAATAGGCGTATTGCGCTTGGCTTGTTCAGTCGCAATTCCTCGTAGCCGAATCGCTTCCACGGCAAACCAAATTGCCCCACTAGCCAACATAAACTGCCCAAACATGGTGATCGGGTCGAGTCGCCAGCCATTAAAAATCAAAATGCCGCCGCAGCCGACGGCAACGACTGCCAAAGCAATATCCTGATCCCGAGCGAGTGCCGGTCGCAGGGTTCTTAAGAAATAGAGCGCAATACCTGCTGCAACAAGGGCAATCCCTAGCAGGCTGCCTATACCGCCCCCAAAATTTACCATTAGCCCTCTCCGGTTGATCTGTCCCTATGTTAGCGATTCTATGCTCGGAATCTCCACTACAGCTCTTGCAAAAGTTGGGTTTTGGAGTGATTTTCCAAACCTACAGAACGAATGAGGCGCTGAACTTAGGGGACTGCTAATAAAAAAGTTCGGCGAGCTAGCCATCTAAAGCTCACTTTGGTAAAGATGAGCAGACGCTATTCTTGCCGAAATTCCAAACCACGCAATTTTTGAGAAAAAGCAGGATTGGAACTTGCAAGCGCTAGTTAGCAAAATTCCCAATCCAATCCTAGCTCGCAATAGGCCGAACGCCATCCGCAATCTCTAGGAGCGCTGAATCTTGTCCTTTTGGCTCACAAAGACTAGCCCCACGATGATTGGAATCACAACAATGGTTACACCTGCCAGTAGGCTGTAAAGGAAGTTAGCTAAAGAGGGTGTCATAGAGTTTTATCCTTGAGAACTAAAGCAACTTTGTATTAACAATCTTATCGGTCTACTAATCCTTTGAGAACCCTTGCAAGCGCTAATCAGCAAAATCTCATAAGGAATTGGTGCTGCTAGAGCACGCTAAACTATGAAGAAGAGGGATACAAAAATTAACTATCTGGGTATCCCTGTGTTTCAAGGATGTCCTTGAAACGTCTATTTGTGCCTAAAATTTGAAAAGTTTCTGCAATTAAGCTATGACTGCTGCTGCGATCGCCACCGCCACCCTGTCCATCCTGTTGGGGCTATTGGTCTTGCTGTTTATCTTCCGAATTGTGCTCACCTGGTATCCTCAAGTTGATTTGAATCGGATGCCATACAAGCTCATATCTCTGCCCACCGAACCTCTACTCATTCCCCTGAGAAAACTGGTGCCACCTGTAGGGGGCGTCGATATCACTCCAATTATTTGGGTAGGAATTTTTAGCCTGATTAGAGAAATTCTTTTGGGGCAGCAAGGCTTACTGACGATGATGAACTACACTCCCTAGATGCCTTCAGGTTTGGCAGCGCTAAATCACTGAGAAGCGAGCTTTCACTTTAGCCAGTGCTTTTCGCCAAGCCTTTTTTGGAGGGGAACTCTGCAGGGTCACAGCGGCAGCCAGGGGCTGCCGCTGATTTAGGTAGCGGTAACGCTCCCAAATTTCCCAGTAAGGACAGCCTGGCTGGATTTTAATGCCTGCCCAATGC
>DATNOY010000351.1:0-6458 GCA_036703495.1 Coleofasciculaceae cyanobacterium | reverse complement strand
TGACGAATCCGTTTTTTGATAACGGGGGCACCGACAAAGGCTTGGGTTGGCAAATCCTGATTAGTCTGCAACGGGTGTTAATGGGTTACGCGATCGCTGCCGTGGTGGGCGTTAGCGTAGGCGCAGTAGTGGGTGGAGTTCCGTTCGTTCGCAAGGGGCTAGATCCAATCATTCAAGTTTTAAGAACGGTGCCACCGCTAGCCTGGATGCCGCTAGCGCTGCTGTTCTTCCAAAACAACGATCGCGCGGCTGTTTATGTCATCTTCATTACTGCCGTTTGGCCCATCATTATCAACACGGCTATGGGAGTGCAGCAAATTCCCACAGACTACAAAAACGTAGCGCGCGTGCTGCAATTGTCCTTGCCCGAATATGTCGCCAGCATCCTGGTGCCGGCCACAGTCCCTTATGTGTTCTCGGGTTTGCGCATTGGTATCGGTTTATCTTGGCTTGCCATCGTAGCGGCTGAGATGTTGAAAGCCGATGGCGGCATTGGCTTTTTTATCTGGGATGCCTACAACGCCGGTAATGAAAACAGCACCAGCCAAATTATCCTGGCCATCCTGGTTGTAGGTTTGGTAGGGCTCCTGCTCGACAAGATTGTAGCTTGGGTGGGGCGTCTGGTGGCCCCCGGTGAACAGAGATAGGTTCTTCTCGCTGAAATCTCCCCTTCCCTAGAAGCAAGCTCACCCTTCATCCTCCTTCCTCTCCTATGTCTACTCCTGCATTTGTCGAAATTGATCGCGTCGATCGCATCTTCTCGCTTCCGGGCGGCGGTCAGTATGTAGCCATCCGAAATATTGATCTGACCATCAAGAAAGGTGAGTTTATTTCGTTGATTGGCCATTCGGGCTGCGGCAAGTCTACGTTGCTCAATATCATTGCTGGCTTAGATCGCGCCTCTGCTGGCGGGGTTGTCCTTGAGGGTAAAGAAGTTACCGAGCCGGGCCCCGATCGCATGGTGATCTTCCAAAACTATTCGCTGTTACCGTGGCGAACGGTGCGGCAAAATATTGCCCTGGCTGTGAATGCCGCTATGAAGCATCTTTCCAAGCAGGAGCGGCACGAGATTATTGAACACCATATTGATCTGGTGAATTTGCGTCCGGCGGCAGACAAGTTTCCTCATGAGTTGTCCGGCGGCATGAAGCAACGGGTGGCGATCGCCCGAGGATTAGCTCTGCGTCCGAAGCTGCTGTTGTTGGATGAGCCGTTTGGCGCACTGGATGCCTTGACCCGCGGCAACATGCAAGAAAAGCTGATGCAGATTTGCCAGGAGAACGAAGTGACGGCCGTCATGGTGACGCATGACGTAGATGAGGCGCTGCTATTGTCCGATCGGGTCGTCATGCTGACAACCGGGCCGGAAGCCCACATTGGTCAAATTTTGGAGGTAGACATTCCGCGTCCTCGACGACGGCTAGAAGTCGTCAACCATCCCAGCTACTATGCGTTGCGGAATGAAATTGTTTACTTCCTCAACCAGCAGAAGCGATCGGCCAAGCGGGTCAAAGCGACTGCTTCAGTGGCGATCGCCTCCAACGGCTTGGAGAAAGTCAACCTCAACCTTGGCTTTATCCCCCTGACCGACTGCGCCCCGTTGATTGTGGCTAGTGAAAAGGGCTTCTTCCAAAAACATGGGCTGGAGCAAGTTACCCTCAGCCGCGAACCGAGCTGGAAAGCGGTTGTAGAAGGCATTGCCTCCGATCGGTTAGATGCCGCCCAAATGGTAGCGGGGATGCCGCTGGCACTGACGCTCGGCGCAGGTGGTAAAGCGCCTATGCCGATGATTACCGCTATGGTGATGAGCCGCAACGGCAATGCGATTACCCTGAGCAAGACCCTCTATGACCAGGGGGTGCGATCGCTGTCCGACTTTAAATCTGTCCTGGCTCAGACCCACGACAAAACCCATACCTTGGGTATGGTTCATCCCACCTCAATGCACAACCTGCTGCTGCGGCACTGGTTGGCTTCGGGCGGCATTGATCCCGATCAAGATGTCACCCTCAAGATGATTCCGCCACCGCAAATGGCAGCCAATCTCAAGGCTGGCAACATTGATGGCTACTGTGCCGGCGAACCCTGGAACTCTTACTCGGTGCATGAAGGGACAGGATTTGTGATTCGGACTGACCTGGATTTGTGGGCAGGACACCCCGAAAAAGTGCTGGGCTTGCGGGAAGATTGGGCCGAAAAATATCCCAAAACCCACATTGCGCTGGTAAAAGCGCTGATCGAAGCTTGCGAATATTGCGACGATCGCCGCAACCGTGAAGAGGTGCTGGGACTGCTCTGCCGTCCCGAATATTTGGGCACCGACCCCGTATTCACCCGTCCGGGCTTCATTGACCCCTACCGGTTCGGCACTAACCAGCCGCCAGAGCAAATGCTGCGGTTCAATCAGTTCTATGTAGATAACGCCAACTTCCCCAGCCGCGGCGAAGCCCTGTGGATTCTCACCCAATTTGCCCGCTGGGGCATGACGCCTTTCCCCAAAAACTGGATCGAAGTGATCGAACGGGTACGCCGTCTCGATCTCTATTGGGAAGCAGCTCGCCAGTTGGGATTACCCGAAAACGAACCGTCACGCCAACCGTTTGCTTTGTTTGATGGCGTCATGTTTGACCCGGATGATCCGATTAGCTACATCGACAGCTTTGAGATTCGCCGCGACTACCAGGTTACAGAAATCTTGCTCGATGCGCCTCCGGTTTCTCCGGTTCCTGCCATTGCTAAAGTCGCCTAGTTGCAGATGGGGGCTGAACCCGATTTCTCTTCCGTCCCCCCTGACGTCCTTCTTCTAATTGCTTATGTCTGCCAATCCCTACCCCTCCACACCTTCTATGCAAACCCTCGACAGCAAAAGCCTAAGCACCCCTCAAGCAGAGGTGGCAACCCGATCGTTCTTGAGTATTAAGGATGTCTCGAAGGTTTATGAAACGCCGAGAGGCCCTTACACCGTTCTAGATGGCGTGGATCTTGAGGTGCAAGCGGGAGAGTTTATTTGCTTGATTGGTCACTCAGGCTGTGGCAAAACCACCTTGCTCAACATGGTGTCGGGGTTCTCGACGCCGACAACAGGTGAAGTGCGGGTTGACGATCGCCTGATCACCAAACCGGGTCCCGATCGGATGGTGGTGTTTCAAAACTACTGCCTGCTGCCCTGGAAAACGGCCTACGAAAATGTGGATCTGGCGGTCAAGTCGGCTTTCCCAGACAAACCCAAGGCAGAACGAGCCACACATGTTTGGGAACATTTGGAAATGGTGGGCTTAACGGAGTCGGCTCAAAAGCGTCCGGCTCAGCTCTCGGGCGGCATGAAGCAACGGGTGGCGATCGCCCGAGCTTTGTCCATCCGTCCACAAGTGCTAATCATGGACGAACCCTTTGGGGCCCTAGATGCCATTACCAAAGAGGAACTGCAAGAAGAGCTGTTGAAAATTTGGCAAGGCAACCGCTGCACGGTGCTGATGATTACGCATGACATTGATGAAGCGCTGTTTCTCGCCGATCGCATTGTCATGATGACCAACGGCCCGGCTGCCAAAGTGGGAGAAATTATTGACATTCCGTTCCCGCGTCCCCGCAACCGCACGCTGGTGATGGAAGACCCCCATTACTACGAGCTGCGGAACTATGCCCTGGATTATCTCTATCGCCGCTATGCCCATGATGACGATGAGTAACGCCTCGCCCATTTTTCACCCTCCATCTTTTTAGAAGCCATCCCTTTAGAAGCTAGAAGCGCCATGACTGCTCCTATAAAAACCCTTTGCCCGTATTGTGGTGTTGGCTGTGGTCTGGAGGTGCTGCCGGTTGAGGCAGGTGTCAGGCAAACTGCCAATTCTATGAATCAGAAATGGAAGGTACGGGGCGATCGCGCACATCCTTCTAGTTTGGGGATGGTCTGTGTCAAGGGTGCTACGGTAGCCGAACCGCTAGAGACAGACCGCTTGCTCTATCCGATGATGCGAGATTCGCTGGAAGCGCCCTTCCAACGGGTAAGTTGGGATGCTGCCCTGAGCCGCATAGTCGATCATATTCAAACAGTCCGCACTGCCAGAGGCGCTGATGCTCTCTGTATGTACGGTTCGGGTCAATTTCAGACGGAAGATTATTATGTTGCCCAGAAGTTGATGAAGGGGTGTTTGGGCACCAATAATTTTGATGCCAACTCGCGGCTGTGTATGTCTTCGGCTGTGGCAGGCTACATTCAAAGCTTGGGGTCGGATGGTCCACCCTGTTGCTACGATGACCTGGAGCAAACCGATTGCGCCTTTTTGATCGGCACCAATACAGCAGAATGCCATCCCATTGTTTTTAATCGCCTGCGCAAACACCACAAGCAAAATCCCCACGTCAAGATGATTGTGGTTGATCCGCGCCGCACGCCTACCGCTGAAGTCGCTGACCTGCATCTGGCCATTCGACCCGGTACCGATATTGATCTGCTGAATGGCATTGGGCATCTGCTGCTGAAGTGGGGGGCGATCGACTCTCCTTTCCTGGATGAATGTACCAGCGGGTTCATGCAATATGCCGAAGTTTTAAGCCACTACCCGCCCGACAGAGTGGCTAAGATCTGCGGCATTCATCCCGAAGAAGTAGACATGGCGGCTCAATACTGGCGCGATGCCAACCGAATTTTGTCACTCTGGTCGATGGGCATTAACCAGTCTAGTGAGGGCACTGCCAAGGTGCGATCGATCATCAATTTGCACCTGATGACGGGTACGATCGGCAAACCTGGCTGCGGCCCGTTCTCCCTCACCGGGCAGCCTAACGCCATGGGCGGTCGCGAGGCAGGCGGCTTATCCAATCTGCTGCCGGGCTACCGCTCTGTCAGGAACCCGCAGCATCGGGCTGAGGTAGAACAGTTTTGGGGATTGCCGGCTGGACAAATTTCGCCCTTGCCGGGTCGCTCTGCTTGGGAAATTATCACCGGGCTAGAAGCCGGAGAAGTGGAATTTCTCTGGATTGCAGCCACTAATCCAGCCGTCAGCATGCCCGATCTGGAGCGCACCAAGCAAGCCTTGCTGCGATCGCCCCTCACCGTTTACCAGGATACCTACCACCCTTCCGAAACCGCTGCCTACGCGCATATCCTTCTCCCTGCCAGTCAATGGAGCGAAAAAGCTGGCACCATGACCAACTCTGAGCGGGTTGTCACCTATTGCCCGGCTTTCCGGGAGCCGATGGGGGAAGCCAAAGCCGATTGGGAAATTTTTGCCGAAGTGGGGCGACGGTTAGGATTTGCTAAGCAATTTCAGTTTCAGGCGGCGGCTGAGGTGCGTGCCGAGTTTGTGCAATTAACAGGCGATCGCTTCTGCGACCAAACGGCCCTCACCCATGCCTATTTACAAACCCATGGGCCAACCCAGTGGCCCTGTTCCGTCAGTGGCAGCTCTGCGACTAACCAACCCCTTGCCTCCAAACGCCTTTACAGCCATCATCACTTTCCAACAACCGATGGTCGGGCTCGGTTTGGAGCCTACCATTCCCGAGGGTTAGCAGAGCCACCCGACCCTGACTATCCGTTTGTTCTGACGATTGGCAGACTCTATGGACATTGGCATACGCAAGCGCGGACGGGTAGGATTGAGAAGATTCGCCAAATGCACCCCCACCCTTTTCTAGAAATCCATCCTCGCGATGCCGAGAAACTAGGAATTGAAGCGGGAGACTTAGTGGAGGTGCGATCGCGGCGGGGTTGGGTCTGTTGTCCAGCTCTAGTCACCCGAGGCATTGCCCCAGGAACGGTATTCTTGCCGATGCATTGGGGTGCACTTTGGGCAGAGCAAGCGGAAGCCAACGCGCTTACCCACCCCAAAGCATGTCCCGATTCGCTGGAGCCAGAGTTAAAAGCTTGTGCTGTTCAGCTTAGACCCATTCAGGCTGCATCTAATGATTTCTGCAAGACCAGTCAACTGATGCCTGTACTGAGAGATGCTGTTCATGACTCCCCCTATTAAGCACCCGGTTTCTGAGTCCCCTGTCCAATCTACTGCGCCAACGCAGACTCCGCATATTGCGCCTCGCAGGTGTCAGAAACCCGTCAAGGTCAACCCTTTTGAATGCCATCGCGATCCGACAACCGGTCGTTGGATCACCATCCAACTCCATTCTGAGCGGTCGGCAGTTGCCGAAGTCTCTCGGGTTAAACCCCTGGTTAAACCCGTAGAAATCGCCACTCCATCTCAGCCAGAGCTGATGGGAGGTGCCAAAGATGCTGTTGCTGCCCCAAGGATGCTTAAGCGGCTGCAAGACATCAGCCATTCTGCCCTGGTGAACCTGGAGATTGGCCGCCGACTCAATCGTTTCGCTACTGCTGCTGCCACTGCTGCCACGGCTGTCACGGCTTTCTGGGTAATGGCTCACTAGTTATTGCTCAGTAGTCATTGCTTACTTAAAGATCACGAATTAAAACTAAACTTTTAATTTTTGAAAGTGCGACA
>DATNOY010000350.1:0-3920 GCA_036703495.1 Coleofasciculaceae cyanobacterium | reverse complement strand
TTCGCGGCGTGATCGAGCAAATTAGTTCAAACTCCAGGGCTTAATCAGCATTAGCGAACCTGCGCTACTAGAGTACGATGTCGGGGGCTATTGCACACTGTAATGGGCTGGGCAAAACCAGCATTGTAAATAGCCTGCTCTAAGTTCAGCGCAAAGTATTCATCTAAATAAGGTTCCGTACTCTTGAGCAGCGTCAAGATGTAGGGCGGCATTTTGGCGTAGATTTCAGACTGAGGATTCATGTCCATGATGGACAGATGCCCCCCTGGACGGAGCAAGCGCCGAGCTTCTTGCAAGATGGCGATCGCGGCTGCCTGGGGCAACTCATGAAAAACCAGATGGGCAGATACAAGATCCATAGACGCATCAGGCAGTCCGGTCGCTTCGGCAGCTGCATGTAGCCAGGCGATCGGCTGGAGATCTATCGGCTGCAGATCTGAGGATGGCTCTGCCTGTTTCTGCTGCGCGCGATACTGGGCGATCGCCAAGAAGTAAGGAGACAGATCTAGACCCGTCAGCTGCGCCTGCGGATAGAGGGCTTGCAAAGCAAACGTACTCATACCAACACTACAGCCAATATCCAAAATAGCTTGGGGTGAGGTTGCAATAGACTGCTGCAAGACAGCATGGTAGCTTTGCCGGAGCATGGCATCGCCCTGAGCGCCAGCATCCTGCCAAATTTTGGCATGAACGGCATGCGCAGCCACCTCTACTTCCATGGCAGCATCCCAGCTGAGATTGCCCTGCTCGTAAGCATGGAAGGAACGCACATAGTAGCTGGGGTAATTTAACTGAGGATTTTGAATTTGCTTGAGCGCTTGCTCCCAGTCTGGTGAAAATTCGGCAGAGCTGTTGCGCGATCGCAAGTCCTCCACTTCTTTTCGCCAATAAACGCCGATGGACTCAGCGCGTTTGATCATCATGGTGCGGGCCTGATGCTTAGCCAGATTAGCTAAAGGCTTGATAGCCAAAATATGATTAACCAGGCGGGATGCAACATTAGGAGCGTTTGTAGCAACAGTCATAGTAAAAGTTGGATTAACAATTTTTTGATAACAACTCTGAATAACACGCCAGCCTTGCTGGTTCCATCTCATCTCCATTTAAGCGTAGCCCAGCTACTAAAAGTCATTTTCTCAAATTTTATGAGCGTCTTAAATGCCTGACGAGATTTCCTCTCTACAGAATTAGAGTTTAAGCGGCAAGAATGCAAATTTTGCCCTCAACGAAGCAATAGACAATCTCTTACAAACTAGGCTTGGTAGGGGCTGTGCCCTTGTCAAACCTCATCCCGAAAATCTAATTTGCCAGAAGTTTATAGCAGTCCTATTCGATTTGGGAAATGGTTTGTGAAAGGTGGCTTTCACAAACCATTTAGGATTGCTATAGTCAGCAAAAGTAATGATATTGTTGGAAAAGTCTCAACAATCTGGGCTACCTCAAAACTGCTTCAGCGCGATATGGCAGCAATCGGGCAGTTTGGAGTCTGTGTGCTGTTTATCACCATAAAGCATTGATATTGGCTTAACGATGCCCCACCCTGTTCCCTTCACGCTCAGCCAGTCTTTGCCCTGCTCTGCATTTGCTCACCTGCAAACCTTGTTTCAGCGAACAGCTGAAGAAATTGAAGCACTTGTCTACTCAGAAGTCAATCTGCTAGAGGCAGGGCTGGACGCTGAGGCGATCGCATCTCAGCTCGGCATATCGGAGTTCACGCTGATTGTGTCGGCATCTTTCAGCGCCCTGCTTCTGGGAAAACCCTCTGACCCCACGGCCCTGACCGCAGTAGCTTCCAGCCCTCAGTCGAACTACCAAATCAATCTGACATTTGAACCCGAAGCGATCGCCTCTTTTTTGGGGCAAGTGGCACTTCTGGTATCCGATAAAACTGCCTTATGGCACAGCCTCCAGCAGGCGCTCAGCCTAATTCAGCCTAATAGCGCTCGGCTGCAAAGCGAATTCACGCTGAAATTGTTAGCCGTGTTTGCAGCAGAACCCACTGCAGCCCAGTCAGTTCAATATCAAGCGGTTGCAACGCCACCCCTCCAACTGCCCTTCATTCCTACAAAAGGGGAACAGCTGCAGGTAGAGCAAGAACGATTGCTGCAACAGGTTGCTACCCAAATTCGCCGCAGCTTTGAACTTCCCTTAATTCTGCAAATAACAGCAGAACAAGTGCGGCATTGTCTTCAGGTTGATCGGCTTGTGATTTACCGGCTCGCTCCATCAGAAAATCCTGCCTCGCTTGTTGAACCGATTGCCGATCTGCTAGGTGAGCCGCTTGATCAGGAGGGAGACGTGATTTATGAAGCACGCGCCTCTCAGGAGATTCCATCAGTTCTCAACTTCTCAGAAGTCCTCTGTTTTGTGCAGACATTACAGCATCAAGATGCTCCCTGGCCAGAGTTAGCCATTGCGATTAAAGATGTTGAAACTCGCTATGCTTCCTCTCCTCATCTGCTGCGTTTTTTCCAGCGGGCTCAGGTGCGTGCCAAGCTAGTTGCACCCATTCTCGTAGGCGATCGGCTCTGGGGTTTGTTAATGGCCCATCAGTGTTTTGAGGTTCGTCACTGGCAAACCGGTGAGCAGCGGTTTTTGCGGCAAATTGCTGAGCATTTAGCGATCGCAATTGGACAAACCCAGCTCTACGCTGAATTACAACGGCAAAAGCAGACCTTAGAACAGCAGGTGGCGGAGCGCACTCAGGCACTGCATGACATGGTGTTAGCTGCGCAATCGGCCAATCGAGCCAAGAGTGAATTCCTGGCTTCAATGAGTCACGAATTGCGGACACCCCTAACCTGCATCATTGGCATGTCAGCAACCTTGCAGCGATGGTCAACCACGACGCTGAGTGAGCGACAGCAAAATTTCCTCCAAGTTATTCACGATAGCGGTGAACATCTGCTGTCCTTGGTGAACGACATTTTAGATTTATCACAGGCAGAAGCAGGTAAAGTCGTGCTCAATCCCCGCACATTTTCCCTGTCTCGCTTGTCCCAGCAAACGCTGAAAACACTGGCTCGGCAAGCAGCCTTGGCCAAAGTAGATCTAGAATTAGATCTCCAAGTGGATCCAAAATGCGATCGCTTCATTGCCGACCCGCGGCGAATCCGGCAAATTTTGTTCAACCTATTGGGAAATGCCATTAAGTTCACGCCCAAAGGCGGCAAAATTACGCTGCGAGTTTTTTCTCAAGCGGATCTGGCAATTTTTCAGGTAAAGGATACAGGCATCGGCATTCCCGCACCTGAAATTCCCTCCCTGTTTCAAAAATTTCAACAGCTCAACACAGGCTACCACCGTCAGTATGGAGGGACTGGGTTGGGACTAGCGCTGACCAAACAGCTGGTTGATCTCCATAGCGGGACGATCGAGGTGGAATCTACCGAAGGAATTGGGACGGTCTTTACAGTTCGTATTCCCATTCAGCGATCCGCTGAATTCAGCTCGTTATCTAAAATTGGGGATCAACCCCAGCCTCAAGGGCGAATTTTGTTGATCGAGCATCATGAGGAAACGGCTAGCCTCATTTGTGATGTGCTAACTGCAGCAGGCTACCAGCTTGTCTGGATACTGGAAGGCTCGACAGCCGTTAGCCAGATCGAGGCATTCCGACCGATAGCAGTGATTACCAACACCCAGCTTCCGGATATTGATGGCGATCGCCTGATTCAGCTATTGCGGCAGAACCCAGTGACCAAACACCTAAAAATCATTGTTCTGATGCCTGAAATGGCGATCGAGCGTCTGGACGAACCGGAATTTTGTGCCGATGATTATTTGCCTCATCCGGTTCGTCCAGACCAGTTGCTTCAGAAATTAATTAACTTGACTGCTCAACGTAGCTAACTCCAAAGGAACGTAAATTTAATAGAACCCAAAACTTAATTTTTGAAAGCACGGCAATGTCGTGCTTT
>DATNOY010000349.1:0-4009 GCA_036703495.1 Coleofasciculaceae cyanobacterium | reverse complement strand
GAAAGACGAAATCAGTCCATCCAATCTGGAGCGAACCATTCGCTATGCCATTCGCCAAAAGCAGATTCAAACGACCTTGAAAGACACTACGGCTGTGCTAGAGCGGCAAGTAGAACACTTGCGGCAAATTCAAACTCGTCTATTGCCTTCTGTCTCCCATGAGTTCCGCACGCCGCTCATGACCATCCAATCTAGCGCTAACCTTCTGGAAATTGATCTAGCGAACGAAGAAAAGCGGGAATCTCGCTTTCAATTGATCTACGATGGCATCGATCGCATTGTTCATACGCTGGACAATTCTCTGGTCTATGCGGCATTAGAAGCGGGCGGACTTCCCTTCAATGCATCTCCCATGGCTCTGCCCAGTTTTTGTCAGGGGTTGGTTGCAGACCTGCAGGCGTTTGCCGATGACCAACAACAGATTCAATTTATGAGACAGGGGAATTCCCCGAGCCAGGTGAGCCTGGATCCTAACCTGGTGCAGCTGATCCTGACTCACCTTCTGCTCAACGCCATTCGCTACGCCCCCAAGAGCGGTATCATTTCTCTCATCCTCACCTATCAAGCGGCAATGTCTGGAGCGATCGTCACTTTTCACATCCAAGACCGAGGGATTGGGATTCCTTCGATTGAGCAAGATAAAATTTTCGATGCTTACTATCGCGCGAGCAATGCTAACTCGATTCCTGGCACACCGGGGATTGGGCTAGGGCTGGCCATTGTCAAATCTGCGGCATCCCTTCATGGTGGGACAGTTGCCCTCACTAGCGAAGTGGGGGTAGGGACAAGCTTCACGGTATCGTTGCCTGTTCGCGAGCGGTAAGCGGATGTCTGTTGGGGCAATCTAGCCTCCCGCGAAGGCTGTTAACCCAAGCAAACGGATTCAGGGTGCTAGTGACTTTCGCAATAGGTGCCTAGCCACATCAATCCTGCTAGCGATCGCACCGGAGCGACAACCAGATCACTCTGGGGAATTTGCAGCGTAACTTGGGGAGACGGGATGGAACCGGGTAGCACCAATCGCAGCAGGGGAGAATCTTGTAACAGATTTTGTAGCATACCTGCATTGGCTCGGCAAAAGCTCTGGAGCCAGACGGTTTGATTTTTTAACGGTTCTAAAGTTTCAGCCCGGACTGCATTGAGCGTGGTTTGCACTTCCGGAGACTCGCTGGCAATGGCACTTTCTTGCCCAGCGGCTAAGCCCGCAGCCAAATCAACGCTTTGGTAGAACATGGGCAGAATGAAGTTTTCTACCAATCCAATCACCCCATTGGCTACCGAGACAAACTGTCCTGCATTGAGTTGCACGGTGGCATGGCCTGCAGCATCCGATACGGTGACGGGGCCGGCCGGACTATCTGTCAAAACTCCCACAACAGAGGCATTCTGAGTGGGACTATGCTGAATGAAGAGCGCTGTTCCATGGGTGGTAATAATTGCTTGCGGCGTGGTAATTGTGCTGGAGCCTTGTCCAGGTCGAATCATTATTACAGCCGAGCCATCTACCAACTCAAAGCTGCGTCTTCCGGGTGGAAAGCGGAAGATGGTGCCTTCGCCTGTCCGTACCAGGGTTCCTTCGTTAAACAACAGCTCTGCTCTGGACTGAGCTGCTGTTCGTACCGCATCGCGGGGAACCAGGGTGGCACCAACGGAGGCAGGACTCCAATTGCCTTGATCTTGGCGGTTAATCTCAACTCGATTATTGATTTTATAAACTTCAGCCTGGGTCAATGTGGCTTGGGCCAAAGCAGCACTGCACCAAAAACTCAGGGCGATCGCGCCCATTCCAATGCAGCAAAATCGGATCCAAATACCTGTGCCGATCGCAGCGGGTGTCAGGTTCTGCTGAAACCGATTGAGACCTCGCGTTCCCAAGCCAAAATGACCAGATCGAAACATAGCCCTAAACTCATGGGTAATCAACCACTGCTTCAACTATAGGCTTAAACATCTAGGCTAGAGATCAATCCACCTGAATCAACAGAATATGTCTTAATCTGCCGCTGCCGCTGGTTTGTTGGCTGATACTGGTGCCTACTCCCGAAAACTCTACCCGGATGGAGGAGGAAGCTGGAGCATAATCCGCTGAGATTTCTACGGTATGTTGTCCGACTGTCAGGTAAGGAGAGAGATTAATTTGTGCGCGATCGCTGCTCAGCACTTGAATTACCTTACCATCTAGCACAATTTGCCCGTTGAGCTGTGCTCCTGCAGTGCTAACACTCAGAATGTAGGGCTGCTTAAGGTTAGCTGCATTCAGATTGAGCGTGGTTTGTTGCTGAGAGAAGCTGCCTGATTGCGTTGAGTCGCTCTGCTGCGCACTCTGCTGCACCGAGATAGAAGCCACATTTCTCACCGGATTGCCCCCCTCTATTGATATGACTGGTGATATGACTGGATAACTCTGCTGAATTGCCATAGCGTGATAGGCTAGGGCGGCGATCGCGGTTAGCACCACTAGTCCTAATGAATAAGAAAGTATTGTTTTCATAGCCCCTCTTGAGGTTAGTCAAAGAAACAACATTGACTTAAGAGGTTGTTTAAAGGTTTGATTGTCTGTCGTAAAACGGGACAGATCCCCTAAGAATCAGTTGATAAATAGTTGATAAACAAAGGTGTAAATCCCCCTAAATCCCCCTTAAAAAGGGGGATTTCAGATCTTTTGCTCGGTTCCCTCCTTTTTCAGGAGGGCTAGGGAGGATCGCTGAGTGCTTATCATCACAGACTACCCTTTTCAAACATCCTCTGAAGAAACGCTCCTGCTCTATAAACATCGCATTAGCTAGCGTTGTAGCAGCAGGAGCATTTAACCAAAGCTTGACGAGTAAAACACTTAATTTGTTCCATACCCTGGGTAAACATTGTTGCCAGAAGGAAAATTCCCGTAGAAGGATGGATCATAAGCCGGTGCGTAGACATCCACTGGCACACTCACCGGTACACCAACCACGGGGGTATTAACCCCTGGATAAGCGCTGGCATCTCCTCCCACATATTCGTAGCTGTTTCGCACTTGTTCTACAGGACCAGAACCAACATAAACCTGAGTGCCTACGTTTGTAGCGGTGCTGCCTAAGCAGCGATCTCCGCTCTGCATGGTGGAATTGTTGATTTGCTGAGTCGGATCATGTGAACCATGTACGGAGACTTGCACCCCCACATCTGTCATGGCACAGGCAGCGGATGCAGGAGAAGCCATAGAGGGAGTGAGTGACAAGGCAGAAATGGATAACAAGCCAAGCGGAAGAAGATGAAATTTCATGATGATCTCCTGGAATACGATTTTTTGTGAGGAATGGAACTGTTTGGAAGAGTAATAGGCTGCAGAATTTACTCAAAATACCTCAGCGATCGCTCAACCCTCTTGATCAGAGGTAAGGCGTGAATCAGCGCTAGTGGCAAGTATTGGTGGATGTAGAACTGTAGCTACGACTGACCCCTGTTCCAGAACTACTCGACTGAGAAATTTGCTGGCTGTAGCCGCTACCGCTACATTGCATGTATGTAATTTGAGGACGGCTCAAGCTCTGGTTACTCCACCAAGGACGATAGCGATCGAATGTGGGGACATGAACGGGTGCAGTTTGCCAAGATGGAGTTGATAGGCTGGGAATAGCTGTTGTTTGGGACGGAACAATAATAGTTCCGCCATCAGTAGAATCAATCCGAATTCCTCCTTCAGGATTGATGATGACTCTAGCGCTGTCGGTCTGAACGTCAAGGTCGCTCGCTTTAACAGATGCAATGGGTAATAATAGGAAAATGGGCAAAACTAATAAGGGTAATGACTTTAGCATGGCTAGGTTACTCCAAAAGGGAAGTTAACGGGTTGAATGCTAAGAATTTGCTTACCAGCCGTACCCGCCCCCCCAGTAACCTGGGTTGCCAGAGTTGTTCTGGTAATTCGATTGATCAATATTGCTGATGGCATTAGAGTTATCTCCCAGGGCTGCCGCATTAGCAGTTGCCTGCTGGTTAGACAGTTGTGTTTGCGGTTCCGACCAGTCAC
>DATNOY010000348.1:0-3627 GCA_036703495.1 Coleofasciculaceae cyanobacterium | reverse complement strand
AAGCGATCTGTGAGGGATGGGCATTGTTAGCCCATCCCCCCAAGACCGATCGCCCCTCCCTGCAAAATTACCCCTTGACGGCGATCGCTATTTCCGCTAATCTCCGTTACTTATAGGCAGTGATGTGTAAATCGCCACATTGCCTGGTCGCTCGAAAATCTAGTCGCTACCCAAAGCTGCTGGTAACAGCTCTGAGTAGCTAACCTGTCCAACTGTACGAGCAGTTAGGTCGGCTAAGGGTGCATTTTAGCACTCCCTTCGGCCACCCTGTTTTGTCATGGCAGGGTGGCTAGATTTTTGAGTTTTCCTCCCCACCCCAATCAGGAGAACCCAATCATGACTAAAAACTTACTCACCGCACTCACCCAGCGCCATCCAGAACGTCCAACCTCCCAGGCAAAAGTGCGCGTCATCCTGCTGGGCACCCCCAATGATGTCAGCAGCGTGATCTACGAGCTGTACCAGCGCGGCTTTGCCGAAGTCAGCGCTTGGAGTCCGCCCCAGTCCATCCCCGACTCCGACGAAATCATCCGTATTCACATCCGCCGCTTTGGGCGATCGCCCTCCTCTGTTTAAGGTTTCGCCAACCATCCTGCTGGTAGGATGCTGAGGCATCGCTCAACCTGCAACAGTTGCGGGTTGAGCGCAGACCCGGTTAGCCCCCACTTAGCTACCCCGATAGGTGCTGTAAGCCCAGGGCGATGCCAGCAGCGGCACATGGTAATGCAACGTAGGATCTGCAATGCCAAATTGAATCGGAATGCGATCGAGAAACGGCGGATCGGGAAGGGTGCTGATCTTTTGGGCAAAGTAGGCACCCGCTGCAAAAATCAGCTCATACTTGCCTACGGCCAACTCGGCATCACTCAGCAATGGCGTATCCGTACGCCCATCTGCATTGGTAATCACCGTTTTGAGTAAGGTTTTTTGACCAGAAGCATCAATCGCCCACAGCTCGATCGCCAACTGGCTAGCCGGACAGCCGTGAACCGTATCTAGAACATGAGTCGTCAGTTTTCCCATAGTGTTAATGCATGTTAATGCAACGGCCCCGCCAGGATAGTTTTGCAAATCGCATTCATGATCTCCGTGCCATCCTCTTGCTTCAAATGTTCATACCATTGCTGAGTCTTTTCTGGATCTTTACCATGGGTCACATCCGATCGCTTGCGGGCTTTCATCACCACATCAGCAGCCCGATCTTTACGAATCATTTCATATCGCTTTAGCGAATCCTCAATGCTGATGTTGTTTGTCACCAAACAATTCGCTAACACCAACGCATCTTCCATCGCCTGACAGCCACCTTGCCCCAGATCAGGCGCGGTACTGTGCCCCGCATCCCCTAGCAGCGCCACTCGTCCCTTTGTCCAGAAAGGCAACGCCTCAACGTCATGAATTTCCACCCGATTCGTTTTCAGCGGATCCAGCCGTTGAATTAAGGTTTGTACCGGAGCAGCCCAGCCCTTAAAGAAACTCGCTAACTCCTCACGATACTGCTCTGGCTTGCTCACCGTGCCTTTGGGTAAGGGCACATCAAAAAAGAAGTAAAAGCGATCGCCAGCCACCGGCATCAGCGAAGCCCGCTTATGTTCACCCACATAGATCACCCAGCTATTTTTCGGCGCTAAATCTTCGCTAGCTGGCACTAACCCATTCCAGTTAACATATCCCACATATTGCCGCTCCATGGCATAGCCCAGCACATACTGACGGATGATAGAGTGTGTGCCATCTGCCCCAATCACCAAATCGCCCGTGGCTTTGCGGCCGTCTTCAAAAATCGCCGTCGCGCCAGCCTCATCCTGCTCGACTGCCACACATTTCGAATTCAGGTGGACATGCTCAGCGCCAAAAGCATTCAGCAGCATCCCCTGCAAATCCGTACGGGCGACCGGATAGGGTCGTTGTCCTACCTGCTCAATCAAAGGCAGCAAACTAAAATCGGTAAGCGGTTCTCCTGCCTTGTTGTGGTACGCCATCCGATCCATCTGTCCGCCAATGCTGGCAATCTCTTTGCCTAAGCCCAAGCGATTCAAGACTTTTACCCCATTTGACCACAGAGAAATGGCGGCTCCTGCCGGGCGCAGTTCGCTAACCCGATCGTAGATTTCCACCTCATATCCAGCTTGGCGAAGGGCAATGCCGGTAGCCAACCCCCCCATGCCTGCACCAATAATCACGACCTTCAAGTTGTCCATGCTGTTCTTCCTCCGCTCAGTTTGGTGGTCGTTGAAGCGATCGTCGCACTTTATTCTTAGAAAATAGAGCTAAAAAATAGAGCTGTTAAAAAATAAAGCTAAAAAATTGATGCGATATCCAACTTGCTCTAAAAGTTTGGTGGAGCATATGTCTTGCCTATCCCTAAAAACGTATCTAAATACACAGTTTTTGGTAGAATATTCTTGTAAGCAAACTAGATTTACGCAATTTGGCAATCCAGATTTTGCTACCTCAATATTCTGCAATCTAAACACTCTGCAACTTAAATCCTCTGCAATCTAAATTCTCTGCAACCTGAATATTTTATCTAGACTATGAAAGATTCCTGCCAACCCTACACCTGGCAACACTACAAAGCCCTAGAATTAGTGCCTGATTCTGCTCCAGCCCCTCACAGCAGCCTGCGATCGGACATCCTGCTGGGAGGATGCTGGCGCACCTTAATCAACCTGTTGGTAAGAGAGCACCTGTGTGAGCAGCGGACAGAATACTTAGAGCGGTGTTGGGCTATGAACTATGAAGAGCCATACACCGCTAGTCGGGCAGACCAATGGCACAAGCTATGGGAATTAATGAACTAGAGTAGCTATTCCACTTCCGCTGCTGCTGTTGCTTCCAGGGCGTCTGCCAAGGCAGATTCAGGCGCTTCTTTGGCTTTTGGCATGACCATATTCAGCACCAAGGCGCAGATAGAGCCTGTCGCAATGCCCGACTCTAACACGCTCTTAATCCCGCCCGGAAAATGTTCGAGTGCTTCGGGTAAAAACGTCACGCCTAGACCTGCTGCCAGAGAAACGGCCAAAATCACAAATGAGCGGTTGTCCATTTTGACTTCGCGCAAGATGTTAAACCCTGCCACGGCGACTGTGCCAAACATCAACATCACAGCTCCCCCAAACACAGAAGTGGGAATAGCGAGCAAGACGCCGCCCACTAAAGGAAATAGCCCTAGAAATACCAGAATCGCCGCAATGTAATAGCCCACATAGCGGCTGCCTACTCCCGTCAGCTGGATGATGCCATTGTTCTGAGCTGGAGTGACAATAGGGAACGTTCCACAAACAGACGCAATCAGTGAATTAACGCCATCGCCTAAAATGCCGCCTTTGAGTCGCCGCATGTAGGTCGTCCCTTCGATCGGCTCTCCCGATACCATGGAGGTCGCTGTGATATCACCCAACACTTCCAGCGTCAGGGCGATATAAATGATGGCAAATGAAATAAACGTGACCAAATTAAAATTCAACCCAAACCGAAACGGGATGGGAATATTGACCAGTGGCAAAGTTGCCATTTTGCTAAAGTCGGCAATGCCCAAAAAGATGGAAATCAAAAACCCAGTGGCTAGCCCAATGATCACAGAACTCATCCGCAAGTAACGGTTGGAGCTAGCACTGCAAATTC
>DATNOY010000347.1:0-4279 GCA_036703495.1 Coleofasciculaceae cyanobacterium | reverse complement strand
CCTGAGTAAAGACCCCTGCCTCTAGAACTTTGGCGGTGAAAACATTGGCGATTCCCCCTGCATGCTGGTAGTCATTGCAGACGAAATCCGACTGATCTAAATGGTTCAGGCTGTCAATGATTTTTTCAAAAACAACAATATCGGTATCAATATAGAGAAACTGATCGAAGGACCCAAACCAGCAGGCTTGCTTACGAAATTGATTGGGACGGGCAAAAAAGCGATCGCCAAACACTTCGTGCAGCTGGCGGGAGAGGCGATTGATAAACTCTAGATCTTCATAGACCTGCACTCCAAATTTTTCAGCCAGCGTTTGGGCTACGGTCTGGTAGTTCTCATCATAGGGAATCAGGACAACCGGTGTTTCTGGATCATACTGACGGATGCTGTTGAGGAGGGCGATCGCATGATCCACCACACGATCATTGGCTGTGATATAAATACCGCGTTTCATGACTTGCAGGAGTCCTTGTAGAAGTTTTTGCGAGATTATGGGTGAACGAACCCCAGTTTTTGTAAGATCCGGGTTGGCATGCTAGGCGTTGCGTTGTACAGTCTGGCTTTACCAGTTAGCGCCGGTCGCTGGCTGGGTTCGTGCAGATAGCGATAGTGCAAGAACAAATCGCGATAGGGAAAATCAAGATTCTCGCCGGCACAAACTCGGTTAAACAGGCTGGAAGATAAGCCGATGAAATGGAGATAGGTGAGGCGATTGCCGCGATCAAACAACAAATGATTTCGGGCTTCAAATCCAGCTGAAGTAACGCAGCATCCGGTTTTCTGATCCGGCGGCAACGCCAAAGCAAAGTTGTAATTCAAAAGACCGATTTCATGACCATATAATTCAGCAGGGTCTGATCAGGAGCCATGGGATAGAGCACTTCTGCATCTCCAGCATGCAGTTCAGAAATCAGCCAGTTTCGTTGACCGGCCTCAAATAGACCTGTCTTTGCTGCATAAAATCCTGAGCAGAAGATTTCAGACTGAAGTTGCTTGGGTGAAAACAGTTGGGTCAGGCGAGGAGAGCTGACCTCATAAACATGGCTTAAATCTTTGAATTGAAAATCGTAAGTAATCCAATCTTGTTGCTCTAACTGATTGAAGATAAAGCTGACTGAATTGAGCAGGATGGTGTCAGCATCCATGTAAAGCCAGCGATCGAACGGGGCATCAAAAGCACAGAGTCTACGATGAGTACCGACTCGGTAATAGAAGTTAGGATCACTATTTTTCCAGCGTTGCCGTGCTGTAGGATGAGTATCCCAAACTCGCCGAACAAAATCATCCCAGCGAGCAATTGAACCTTGATCAGCGTAAAGCTGAACGTTAGGACGACGAGCAATTTCAGCAGCAATCTGGCTGGTGTTATCGTCATAGGGATAGACACACACAGGCATGTCTGAACCCATGAAGGCTTCAATACTATTCAGTAAAGCAACAAGCTGATGATAAACCTGATCATTTGCCAGGGTACAGATTCCATCCATGATCCGTGAAGTTAAGAGAATTGCTCAACAAATTCAGATAGCCAATTTAAAAGATTCAGCTTGTGCAAAATGATTTGCCGAGCTTCGGCGATCGCCTCTTTTCGCTCATACCAGGCATCAGGAGTGCCAATCACGTCTTGGATATAAGCCACCCCCTTGTCATCTAGGCTAGGCAATCTTAAAAAACTGCCAGGGGGTAATAATTTGTCTGCCGCAGAGCCACCATAGTAAATAGGTAAGCACCAAGCCAGCAAAGCATCCCATAGCTTTTCGCTCACATACCAGCGGTTATCGGCATAGTTTTCGATCGCCAGATTGTAATAGTAGGGAGCCATACTATGCCACTTATTTTTCATCTCCCCAGCGCTGCGGATTGGGCTGGGAAGATTGCGTCCATATAGATCAATGCTTAACCCTTCAACGTTCTGAATCTGCTGTAAAAATGCTAGCCTTTGACGATGATTGGCAGTTCGGTTAATGCCAGAAGTAATCCAGCTACAGGCACTGACCTTTTCGGGCACTGGCATATCATTCAGTTCCCGAAATGAATTGGCATGGTACCAAATTGCCGGCATATAGTCGGGACTAGGCGCAAAGTCATCTGGGCCAGAAATATAGTCACAATATTGTTTCGCTGCCTCATAGTTAATTTGGTTTTTATCCAAAACTTCTTCGAGGGGCGGCTCTCGCATTAAGTAAATCACTCGATCTTTGGGAACGCCCTGAAGATCGGCTGCGGTGAGAGCAACCGGCTGAGCTAGCTGCGCTTTTTGAAAGCGAGAAAACCAGGATCTAGCTTGAGGAATCGGTTGATAGAAATCATACTGATACATCAGCAAGAAATCTGGCTGGGATGAATTTTTCAGCATTTGAATATTTTTCCAAATACCAAAAGCTTGAGGCGTTTGCTGCCATAGCCAGTCGCTCTGAGTAAGTCCTTGGTATGAGGTGATCATGCCAATAATTTTCCTGCCCATACGCCAGCCTGTGCTCTGAAATGAACTAGGGTTAGCGTTCCCGTAAATTGGCAGAATTGCACAAGCAGGCAACTCCTGGAAAAGACTCAACCGCCTGACCTCCTTGAGCCAGCGAGAACCACACCCCAGCGCTGAATCGCTCCATTTCTGACGCAGCAGCGCGATTGCTCGAAGATTGAGGAGATCTAAACCTGTGTGACAAACCGTGCTGAAGGACGGTAATCCACCACTTTGGTTTAGCAATCCGATCTAGAAGTCTGTAGGAGCAAAAGCTAGACTGGAAGATAGACTAATTGACAAATTTGCTTTATGCTTCCCAGTTAAACTCCATAGGCAGTCTGCCTCAGATCGGGCCGTTCTTGCATTCACTTTTCTTGCATTCACTCGGTAGCTCCAGTGGAATGACAGTGAGCAAGCAGGCAGCGATCGATAAACCCGTAAGGTGATTGCACTTGACAAATTGCAGAGCATCGTGCCGTTTATTCTCGTTGATGAGGAAATATGCTGAAGAACCGACTGATCAAAGTACTCATAGTGGCTTTGGGAACGCTTCTCATCACTGTTCTGCTCAACTGGCTAAATTACACGGTGTTCTTAGGTTTATTCGTAGGGTTCCTGGGTTGGGCTGCCTGGGAGCAAAAAGAAACCGCTCATCAACTGCTACAAAAAGCTCAGCTTGAAAATCAGCTGAATTTGGAAATGCAGACGGCGAATGCCTTGCTGCACAATGAATTGCAAGAAATCAGGATGCGATCGCAAACGATCAAGGGTCAGTTAGACACTGAGCTAGAAGCAAAAACTCAAATTGAGCAAAGAATCCGGGAATTATCCCGCCAGCTGAGTGGACACAAAGCAATTAGCCAAGAGTATCAGGCTCAAATTAACCAACTTGAGCTGCAATTTTCTCAAAGTCATTCCTCCCAGCATCAGCTATTAGAACAAGAATTAAAAAATCGAGATGAGTACATTAACCTGATTCATGAGGAAATGAAGCAGGAACAAAGAAAGCGGCAGCAAGCTGAAGAATTAGTAGACAGCTATTGCAATCAAATTCAGGTGTTAGGAGCTGAGGCTAAAGCGCTCAAAGAAAGTCTAGGGCAAGCCAACCGCAAATTGGAAGGGTTGCGGATTGAGCAATCGCCTCAGGCGGAAGCGGCAGAAAAAACGAGCGGGCAATACAACCTAAAGTTTGAATATTTGGGAGATCTTGAGGATTTACCCGATCGCGAATATAAAAAAGTGATGGGCAAAATTCTGGCGCTGCAAACTGATCCAAGACCTCGAGACTGCGATTACCTGCGGAAGTTTATCTCGAAGCACGGCAAGATTTTCCGCGCTCGGGCAGGCGATTATCGCATTTGCTATGTGATTGAGGAATCGCCGGTTAAGCAAGTTCGAGTGATCATGGTAGATAACCGCAATGAACGGATTTATGATGAACGACTGGCGAGCCGCCTGAGCTAAGGCTGAGCCCCAGAATAGATTTATTTCAACCTAAATTTCTCTCAGCCTAAGGTTTTAACCGACGCTGATCGCCCTTGTAGCGCAGATATTCGGAAGTGAGAGCCAGAAATGCCGACACTAGAATTAGCATCACGCTGAGGGCATTAATATCCGGTTTGACCCCCGTGCGAACGCGACTAAAAATTAGCATTGGCAGCGTATTGATACCGCCCCCTGCCGTAAAGCTAGAAATTAGCAGATCATCCATGCTGAGGACAAAAGCCAGTAGCCCCCCGGAAAGAATGGCAGGCATCAGTTCAGGCAGCAAAACCTTAACAAAGGCTTGGAAGGGGCTAGCTCCCAGATCCAGCG
>DATNOY010000346.1:0-3406 GCA_036703495.1 Coleofasciculaceae cyanobacterium | reverse complement strand
GCAGGGTTACTTTGACGGCTTCACTAGCAGCGGCCATGTAAGAGACCCTCACTTGATCCCCATCCACCACTTCCCCCGTGGCAAACGTGAGGGTGCCATCCGATAATTTCACCTTCACTTGTCCAGAGGTGGGTGCAGCCGCATCTTCTCCATAGACAATTTCAACGACGCGCCCATTCACCTTCAAGCGATTGCGAGCGCTCTGTACTGGCTTATGGCTCAGCTTAGGATTGGGTAGAGGAATCACCTCGTTCTCAACAAAGGCATTTTCCTCAGCCGCCACAACGCTGACCGACAGTCCATTAGCCCAGGTGCCTTCTGATTTGGCGGTTAGTGTCACACAATTGTCCGCACCTGACTTCAGGACAGCGCTGGCTTTTAGCGCAGTGGTGACGGCAGGATCGCCTGATTTTCCTGCTACCCGCATGGCAAAAACAGTCGTTGCGCCGTGGGCATAGGCAATCTCCAACGCCCGCACCAACGTCAATTCATCAGTGTTGCCACCGTTCCAGGCATCATACTCCCCAAATTTTTCTCGCGCTTCTAGATAGCTGCCCAGCACTACGGGAGTGTCAATTGGCCCTTTACTGGCCGTGCCCACCACGCCTAAATTGCCAATACTGATCAGCCCTGGAGTAATTAACCCCTCCGGTCGCACTTCAATGTAGACACCTGGCAATATCATTTCAGCCATGTCTGTCTGTCCTCCTAGCGGATATGTGTAAATCGGTCTTGAATCGATGATCTTGGCTCTTAAATTTTGTGCAGGAATGCAGGTCAGCTTAGGGGCATCCCTGCTAAGCCTGCAAAATCTAAAACCCAAATCTGTGAATCCGTTAACTTCTTACCTGGGCAATACACGCAGGTAGATAACGGCTACCTGATCAAAGGCAGTTCCTTGATAGGTGATTTCAAAGCGATCGGATGTATCCAAGAGTTGAACTGGGGGTTCAAACGTGAGAACTCGACATTGATAACTGTCGGGTAAATGGTCTACATCCCAGTCCCCTAAAGTGATGGCATCACCCATAGGACTGAATGCCGCTAAGAACTCATCTAGGGACGCAAAGGTAACTTGTCCGTGGCGATCGGGCGCAATTTTCCTGGCGATCGCTGTGTGGAACGCATCCAGGCTGGGATAGGCGATCGGTAAACCGACTGCTCCATCAAACGTACGGGTGAACGTGATTTGTCCCGTTGGAAACGCGCCAGGCACAAAGAACAAGATGGGGAGCCGATGGACGGTTGAGAGGCCTCGAACCATCAGCGAAGGGACCAACTGCTCGTCCCAACGCACCATCTCATCCGTCACCGTCGTTGATTCATCGTATTCGCTGTTGAATTGGATCGGAATACGGGTAATCAAGCTCTCAGATGCATCATCGGCATATTCAAACTCGTAGAGAACGCTACAGCTCATCGTCTTGCGCCAAGCCTCTAAGGGGGGTACAAAGTCGGCCAATGCCGTGTCTTCTGTGGCAATCCGAAGAAACCCAGCCGTTCTCAGCGTGTCTTTAGCAGATAAGATGCGACCGTGGAGCTGATCCATGTTGTGATCAACGGTGTCTAACTCCGTTGCCCAGAGCTGGAAACGCACCATTGCATCGAGCCGAATTCCCTTCAACTCTTGGGTTGCCAGAGAATTACGGACTTCATTGCCTAACCGATTTCCTAATCCCACGGGTTTTTCTACCACGCTGATTAAGGAAACTCCCGGATTGGGGGGCGGACTGGGAGCCGGATCGGGCGGCGGATTAGGAGCCGGAAACGGCTCATTTAAGAGGTTTCCCAAATCCCCCAGCATTGTCTGAATCACCTGAGTAAGAGGAGGCAAACCGTTTGTCATGGTCGTGTTTCCTGTAGCATCCCCAGATAGTTGTGCTATCCTCGATTGCAATTCAATCAAGGTTTCGCAATTGACTGTTCTACAATGTGTTTTCAGAGATTGACTGATATTAAACTCGATCCTTCTGATCGATTTAAACTCAAGCAAGCAGCAGCTTTTTACTGTTTCAAGCCAGGTAAAAACAATATCTTCATGACTAAGATTGGGGTAGAGAGATACGATCGGATGAGCGTAATTCAATCCCTTAGTTTCACAGTTTTCATGATAGAAAAGCTAATTCATTTAACTCTGTTTCAGTCAATAGAATTAAGCTAACGCTGATAAAAACAATGCGTTATGTACTCTCTAAACGATGCACTCAAATGACCTGATATCAACACTCTGCGCCAAATCTTAGAATTAAGCGTCTCCAGTTCTCTAGCCTCTGATCCCGGCTGCTAATGATGCAACAGGTGATAGCTTGTCTAGAAAACAATGGTGTAACTACTGACTGAGCACGACTGACTTATGCTGCTTCAAGAGTAACTCCAGTATTTCTGCAGTTGGCTTGATTCAATCTTTTTCTTCGTAAAATTTTAAGTTACTTTACACAAACTCCATTCTCCTTTGTACTAATAAAAAACAATGGTGTTCTAAAAAATCACCTGTGTCAGGTTGTTTAAAACTTTCCCAACTGAGTGGATAAGATTGGGCGAATCCTGAGAGCAGGTTGTCTGAGTCGCTGATCAGTTCATCCCTTGTCAGGGCAAATGTCAGCAGGTGGAAACTCAAGCGTCCTAACTGTCTGGCGACTGCGCAACAGGAAAAGAGATAATTCCTGCTGGGAGAAAAAGCTACCACCCTGTAAATCCATCTTGCCTAGCTATGGGCTGCTGGCTGTGAGCTAACTGTCTAAATTCTCAGCGATGATCCCTGCTTCTCCACAGTACCCTGATGGGTACTCTTTACTTTTGAGCTGGATGGGATCCCTGAAGGGGCGATCGCCCTCTTCAGCACCAATTTATGGAGTCGATCTATGCTCAAAGGACTAGTAGCTATGTCCAAAGGTAAATCTGCTCGTTGCTAGTTTTACTTTATACTCAATAAACAGGCTCTACCAGGAGAGTGGATCGCCCCATCTCTTGAAAAATTTCGTTTAATTCCCTAACAAGCAAGTTTCGATTTTTTATTAGCAGTTTTGGCTGGTAAAAAGCTGCTTGTGGGCTATATAAGACCTATATGCTGATGCTCATTATTCAGCATTTATATTCTCTACGTATATTGCGGATTCGTATTCTGGCTCAGTGAGCGAAAATGTAGTTTAGGATACTCTTTGATCTTCGTAGACGGGTTGCACGGTGAGTGAATTGATGAATAAAGGGCAAATTATGGGGGAATATATCAAGCGCTTGCTCTCGCCAAGTCACTACATCCCGCATGGTCATTGTTATCTGTGGCAGACGCCCTTGGTGGGGATACACATCATTAGCGATTTTCTGATTGCGATCGCCTACTTTTCCATCCCGGTCATGCTGCTTTATTTTGTTAAGAAGCGGAGTGATGTACCTTTTTCCAACATTT
>DATNOY010000345.1:0-2421 GCA_036703495.1 Coleofasciculaceae cyanobacterium | reverse complement strand
AATCTTCTCTGGCAAAACCTGCATAAAGTTTGAACACTCATTAATAAGCAATAGATTTCCTGGAATCAACCCATAGCCATCGAATTCGCCAGTCAAAACAGAGAGGAAATCGATTGTGATTCGTGATGAACAACACTACGACTTGATTATTATTGGTACGGGTGCTGGCGGGGGAACATTGGCGTACAAGCTTGCTCCCACCGGTAAGAAAATTCTGATTTTAGAGCAAGGATCTTATTTGCCTAAAGAAAAGGACAATTGGAGCGCTGCTGAGGTATATGTCAAAGAGCGCTATCATACGACAGACCACTGGTATGACAGCGATGGCAAGCCTTTTCGGCCGCAGATGAGCTACTGGGTAGGCGGCAATACTAAGGTCTATGGTGCGGCTCTGTTACGCCTACGAGAGCGAGATTTTGAAGAGGTGCCGCACAAAGAAGGGGTTTCTCCCGCCTGGCCGTTGAAATACGCTGATTTTGAACCGTATTATGCAGCCGCCGAACAGCTCTACGATGTGCATGGCAAACAGGGCGAAGATCCGACGGAGCCGCCGCGCAGTGGAGACTATGCCTATCCGCCCATCCGTCATGAGCCGCGTCTGCAGCAGTTGTGTGATGCGATCGCCCAACAGGGATTGCACCCCTTTCATTTGCCGCTCGGGCTGAAGCTCAATCAAGTCGATCGCACCCTCAGCACCTGTATTCGCTGTGATACTTGTGATGGCTTTCCCTGTTTGATGCATGCCAAGGCCGATGCCGAAGTAGAAGGCATTGCTCCCGCCTTGAAATACCCGAATGTCACGCTCAAGACGGAAGCTAAAGTGCTGCGGCTGCATACGAGTGAATCGGGTCGGGAAGTTAAGTCTGTGGAAGTGGCAATGGGCGACCAGACTTATCTATTTCAGTCTGATCTGGTGGTCGTTGCCTGTGGATCTATTAATTCGGCGGCGCTGTTGCTGCGATCGGCCAATGATCAACATCCGAACGGACTGGCTAACCGCTCTGATCAGGTAGGTCGCAACCTGATGAAACACCTGACGACGGCTATGGTGCAGCTCAGCGTCACCCCTAATCTCGATGTTTACCAAAAGACGATTTGCGTCAACGATTGGTACTGGGGAGAACCTGACTTTCCTTACCCCATGGGAGAGATACAGAATACCGGCAATGTTCTACCCGATATGATTCCTGCCGAAGCGCCACCGTTACTGGCTCCCCTAGCAAAATTAGTACCAGGTTTTGGACTCCAGCAAATTGCCAGGCACTCCACAGGATGGTGGCTGCAAACGGAAGATTTACCTGATCCCAATAATCGGGTGCGGGTGACGGCAGATAAGCTGCATCTGGAATATACGCCTAATAATACCGAAGCTCGCGATCGCCTGATTCATCGCTGGACTAATGTCTTGAAAGCGATCGATCAAACTGCTGAACAGGTCGTGATTCACCGGGGGATTTATCCGCGCAACAATACAGGAATTCAGGTGGTGGGGCATCAGTGCGGCACCTGTCGTTTGGGTGAAGACCCCAGCACCTCCGTGCTTGATCTGAATTGTCGCACGCATGAAATTGACAATCTGTATGTGGTAGACGGCAGTTTTTTCCCGTCCAACTCTGGCGTCAATCCGACGCTAACCATCATTGCTAATGCTCTACGGGTAAGCGATCACTTAATGACACGGTTGCAGTAGTATGGCTCTCTTGAATTTCCTTCGTTAACCCTCACAACAGGAAAACTATGAAACTTGACGGTAAAGTAGCACTGGTGACTGGCAGCAGCCAGGGTATTGGTCAGGCTATTGCGATTCGTCTGGCCCAAGAAGGAGCCAGCGTCGTGATTAACTATCGCTCCCATCCGGAAGGAGCCGAAGAAACCCTATCAAAAGTGAAGGCGGCAGGCGGGCAGTGCCACATGGTTGATGGCTTCACCATCCAGGCAGATACGGGCATGGTGGCAGATGTACAGCGCATGGTGGCAGATAGTATTGCTCATTTTGGCAAGCTGGATATTTTGGTTAACAATGCCGGCATTGAGAAAAATGCGGATTTCTGGGACGTGACTGAAGCTGATTACGATGCAGTCATGAATGTCAATTTGAAAGGGGTGTTTTTTGCGACCCAAGCTCTCGTACAACATCTAATGGCAACTAAGGCTCCCGGCAAGGTAGTCAACATCAGCTCAGTGCATGAGGAATTACCGTTTCCTCACTTTGCTGCCTATTGTGCCAGTAAGGGGGGTTTGAAGATGCTGACGCGGGATCTAGCCGTGGAACTGGCTCCCTTAGGAATTACCATCAACAATGTGGCTCCAGGGGCGATCGAAACGCCCATCAATACTAAACTGCTGAACGATCCAGAAAAGCTAGGCGCACTTTTGAAAAATATTCCAATCGGGCGGTTGGGTAAACCCGCCGATGTAGCA
>DATNOY010000344.1:0-7892 GCA_036703495.1 Coleofasciculaceae cyanobacterium | reverse complement strand
TTGCACTGGAGCGCACCCGCGAGTATCAAGGCAAGTATCACGTTCTAGGCGGACTATTTTCGCCGATGGATGGGATTGGTCCTGACCAACTCCACATTGCTCCGCTGGTTCGACGGGTGAGTAAGCAAAATATTAAAGAAGTGATTATTGCCATCAGCCCCAGCGTTGAGGGAGAAACTACCACCCTCTATGTAGGACAACTGCTAAAACCCTTTACTAAAGTCACCCGCATTGCCTTTGGTTTACCCATGGGGGGAGACTTAGAATATGCCGATGAAGTGACGCTGGCACGGGCGTTAGAGGGACGGCGGGAGCTAGATTAATGGGGTTCTGATTTCACAGTGCCCTCTCTCACAGCTGAGAGAGGGTTTAAAACTGAGATAAGGGATTTGCAATCTAATCACATCCCCACTGGCAACAACATTAGCGGTAGGGGCGCAAGGACTTACGCCCCTACAGGGGTATACGATTTTCCCGCAGATCCCTAAGCGAGATGTCTGCTGTTAAGTAGATAGCCATAGTTAAACATAAAACCTTAAAACCCTGTGCTGCCCACGCAGCGGGCGGCACAGGGTCTCAGATCTAGTTTTTAATGACGCCGAGGTACTTATCCGATCACAAAATTGGTAGATTGGATGGCGCTTACCAAGGTTTTTTGGATGGTTGCTACCGTAGTGAACTTTGTGCCACTGCCATTGCCATCGGCATCAATTTGCACCTGGGTGTTGGCTCCCACCTGCACTAATTGAACAAATTTGTGATACTTGGCAAAGCGGTTGTCCGCAGCGAATTGAGAACCTTTGAAGATACCTCGCAGATCAATCAGGTCATTGGTGCTCTCGAAGTTGAGAATTCGATCGCCTCTCTCCTTCAAACTGTTAAAGACAAACGTATCTTTACCTGCACCTCCAACCAGGATATCTTTACCCATTCCGCCAATCAGCACATCATCACCGCGATCGCCACGCAGCCGATCATTGCCCTTCCCGCCAACTAACCGATCATTGTTACTCCCCCCGGATAAGCGATCGTTGTCATTGCCGCCAATCAATCGGTCTTTGCCAAAGCCACCTCGCAAGTCATCTTTGCCTACACCCCCTAAGAGGCGATCGTTCCCCCCTTTACCGGAGAGGAGGTCGTTGCCGCCAAACCCGCGTAAAGTATCTTGCGTTTTTCCGCCTCGCAAGGAGCCATTGCCCCCATTGTCATCTAAGGTAGTGCCGCGCTTTTTACCAAATCGAATGTTGGGCCGAGCATCGGCCGTATAGCCCGTCAGCCAGGTATTGCTGGCCCCCGTAACCAGGGCATTGCCTGCCGCATCTTTGACTTTGCCGGGCTTAACACTAATCTGATAATCACCACTGGACTTCGTAAATCCTGGAATGTTGGCCAACGTCCAGGTCTGAGCATCGGTGCTGCTCAAAGCCACTCCCTGTAAGTTGACGGGTTTCCCATTCAGCGTCAGCACCACCTCTGATGCATCAAAATTGCTCACGGCTTCGCTGAACTTGAATTTGATAGCATTAACGCTACTCTCGCGGATAGTGCTACCGAAATCGAGGATCGTGACTGTGGCAGGTTTGGTATCAATAACCAGGGGCTGTGCTTGAGTCACCGTGCTGACATTGCCAGCAGCGTCGGTTGCCTTGAAGCTAATGGGATAGTTGCCATCTGGCAGGGCCGTCGTTGGGATAAAGCTCCATTTGCCTGTCCCATCAACAGTGGCAGTCCCTAAAGGAGTATTACCTGTAAACACCTGGACGGTACTACCGGGTTCAGCGGTACCCCCAAGGATGGGCTTAGGGTTGTTGGTCAGATTGGGGACTTTTGCTGTACCTGTGCCTGTACCTGTGCCTGTGCCTGTGCCTGTGCCTGTACCTGTGCCCGTGCCTGTGCCTGGATTGACGACTGTAGGAGGGGAAGTTGTAGCGTCGATTGTCACCAGCAACCCTGTTGAGGGAGTGCTTTCGTTGCCAGCCAGGTCTTTGAAGGTGCTGGTTATCGTGCGATTGCCATTGGCCAGGGCCGAAGCCGTCACTGTCCAAGAACCGTCGGTAGCGATCGCCCCTGTGCCCACAGCAGTCCCATCTGCATAGAGAGTGACTAAGTCTCCAGCGATACCGCTACCGGGCGCACCTTTGAAAGTCAACACAGTATTTTTCGTGATGTTGTCTGTATTGGATGCTCCCGTGTCACTGGCAGCATCCAGATCAGGGGCACTGCTGGGCGCTGTGGGTGCAGTGGTGTCAATGGTGACCGCTAGCCCCGTCGAGGGAGCGCTTTCGTTACCAGCCAGGTTTTTGAAGGTGCTGGTGAGTGTATGGTTGCCGTCGCTGAGAGTGGGAACCGTGACTGACCAGGAGCCATCAGTTGCGACAGTGGCAGTGCCGACGGGTGCGCCATCAGCATAGAGGGTAACGATATCGCCTGCGGTGCCGCTACCCGTAAAAGTCGGAGTGGCATCGTTGGTAATGTTGTCCGTGTTGGAGACCCCGGTGTCACTGGCGGCATCCAGATCAGGAACTGCTGCTCCTGTTGGAGTACTGATATTGAGGGTGATCGAAAGTCCTGGTGAGGAAGCACTTTCATTGCCAGCCAGGTCTTTGAAGGTACTGGTGATGGTATGGTTGCCGCTGCTGAGGGTAGAAGCGGTGACTGACCAAGAACCATTGGCTGCAACTATACCTGTTCCAATCGCAGTGTTGCCGTCATAGAGGGTGACAATATCGCCTGCGGTGCCGCTGCCGGTAAAGGTAGGAGTGGCATCGTTGGTAACGTTGTCCGTACTGGAAGCTCCGGTGTCGCTGGCAGCATCCAGATCGGGGGCGCTGGTGGGCGCTGGCGGGGCGCTGGTGTCAATGGCTATCGAGAGAGAATTGGAAGCAGGGCTGACGTTGCCCGCTATGTCTGTTGCGATTACCGTAATGCTGTGCGTCCCATTTGTAAGATCGTTAGGAAGGGTGAAGCTCCAAACCCCTGCGCCGTCTACCGTAGCAATTCCAAGAGGTGTTGCTCCATCAAATACCTGTACCGTGCTATTTGCCTCAGCGGTGCCAGAAAGTGTTGGTTTGGTATTGCTGGTAATGTCATCCGTGTTAGAAGCCCCCGTATCGCTAGCAGAATTGAGATCAGGAGTGCCAGGAGAGGCGATGCTCGTTTTAAGGGTGATAGATAGCGGAGCAGAAGCTGCGCCAGTGTTTCCTGCCTCATCTGTAGCTTGGCTGGTGATGTTGTAGATGCCAGGATTAAGAGCCGATGGTGGAGTGAAGCTCCAATTGCCAGAGGCATCAGTTATGGCAGTGCCGAGGATAGTTGTGCCATTGTAAAGAGTGACGGTGCTGTTTGCGTCAGCTGTACCTGTGATTGTGGGAGTGGCATTACCAGTGATGTTGTCGGCGTTAGAGATCCCTGTATCACTAGCATCAGTTAGGTCAAGGGCTAAAGGAGCAGGTGGAGGTAGCGTGTCAATCGTGATGGTCAGGGCTGCGGAACTACTGTAATTACCCGTTGGATCGATCTCATAGGCGGTAATCGAATGATTGCCTTCCGCCAAAGCACTCGTTGGTGTGTAGCTCCATTCGCCGGTGATTGGATCGGAAAATGCCGTTCCTAAAACTGTTGTACCATCCCGTAGTTCTACATTTCTGCCAGGCGTGGCTTTCCCAATAATGGTGGGTGTATTGTCACTCGTAACTGTGTCGGCTGTAGAACCTGTATTGCTACCGTCATCCAATTTAAGATTTGTGGGCGCAACCGCAGGAGCCACAATATCAAACTCAACGTGATCATCCACATGGGTTAGAGGAACTGGACTCATATTTCCAGCTGCGTCTACTGCCCGTGCTTTAATCACGTATGAGCCTGGGCTCAGTGGGGTTATAAATGTAAAACTCCAGTCTCCATTGGCATCAGCGATCGTAGTGCCAATCTGTGTTGCAAATCCGTCAAAGAGTTGAACTGTGCTGTTTGCTTCAGCTTTACCTGTGAAGGTCGGTGTCGTGATTGTTGTGACATGATCAGTTGAAGAAGTGCCGTTATCGCTAGCGGCAACCATGTCAGCATTAGTGGGAATGGCAGGTGCAGTCGCGTCAATTGTCAAGGATAGTGGGCTAGAAGTAGGACCCGCATTACCTGACGCATCAACCACGCGAGACTGAATTGCGTAAACTGAATCTGCTAAAGCAGTGCCTGGAGTAAATGTCCAGTTACCAGAAGCATCGACTAGGGTTGTGCCAAGCGAAACGCCATTTGCCAGAATTTCAACATAATTGTTGGCTGGAGCTGTACCTACAAGAGTCGGGGTTGTGTCGTTCGTATTGTCATCAGTGCTAGAAATACCTGTGTCGCTAGCTGCAATCAGATCCGGCACCGAAGCTGAGGTGGTAATGGGGGTGGCATCAATTGTCATCGGCAACCCGCTGGAAGGGGCGCTGGTTTTGCCTGCAACAGTGACCTTTGCTGTAATGACAAAATTCCCATTGCTTAACGGGCTGCTAGGAGTAAACGTCCAGTTGCCTGCACCATCTACCAGAGCGGTGCCAAGCAAGAGCGCCCCCCTAAATACAGATACTGTGCCACCCGGTGCTGCTGTTCCAGAGAAAGTCGGCGTGTTATCAGCAGTGATATTATCTGTATTCGAGATGCCTGTATCACTGCTGTCTATGAGGTCAGGGATAGAAGGTGCATCTGGAATGGTTGGATCGTCATTGATTGTGATGGTTGTCGTACTGATGGGACTGCTAGCTCCCAGGGTGTCACGGACACGATAGGCGATCGTCCGGGTCGTTGTACCTGTCACATTGGGCCCAGTGAAAACCGGAAATGCCGCATTAGAATCAACCGTGAACGTTGTGCCGTCGTAGTCCAAGTCCCATTCTTGAACTGCCACAAAGCCATCTGGATCGTCAGAAGTTCCGGCTAGCGTTATCTTTTGACCTTCAGTAACGGTATAAGGTCCTCCAGCACTTGCCGTTGGCGCAATATTAGTGCTGCTGACCAATACCACTAAATCGAACGAAATTTTACTCTTAACATTGCCGGAACCATCCAGGTCTTCTACAACGACCTGGGTATCCCATTTATCTCCGGGGAGGGTAGCCAGCGAAGAATCTTTCACATCGAAGGTGATAATCCCTGTAGTGGGATCAATGGTTAATCCTGGAGGTTGCGTTCCCCCACCCATTTCGGCGGGAGTTGCCAAACGATAGCGGAGGGTATCGCCGTCGGGATCAGATACAAGTAGGGCAACAGAGGATTGGGTATTATCAATGACCTGAATACCGCTGGGAAAGGTGGTGATGGGAGCACTATTGCCATTGCCAATGTTAACGGTGGTCTCCATGCGGATAGTCCCGTTAGCATTATTTTTTAAGTTGGAAAGACGAGCACTCGTATTGAAGAACGCAGTGTAGTTGCCTGCTGTGGCATAAGTATGCTGAATCCCTGCTTGAAAAGTAGCGGGAGTCGTGCCAGTGCCAATTTCACCTACCAAGAAATCATTTGCTGTATTGACCTGCGTTACTCGGATGTAGAGGGGAGAAGTGCTAGCATCTCCAAAGTCTAAGGTAGCAATGCTCAAAACATCGCCAACGACAGGGCTACCAAAATAGCTTCGGCGCATCGTGATAGCGCCTTCAAGATTGACCGTATTGCCACTCACAGGCTCCCACCCCAGAACCCCGGAGGCAAAGTGTGACAGCACAGAAGCGTAACGCTCCATCACTTCTGAGTGAAAGGCTAAAGGTGCATCTACCTGTCCGATTGTTCGTTCCAACACCCAATTGCCGCCGAGAGCGGCATGACCCATAGGCGTAGTGGAAGCGGCGATCGCTGCCCCAGTCAGCTGCGTCAGTTTGTCAAGAAACTCAACCCCTGCATCTCCAGCAGCAACATTACAGCCATAGAGAAGCAGTTGCGGCTTAGGGTGAGAGGGAGAAAACCAAGTTTGTAAATCCCAGGCGTAGCGATCGAGGGTTGCCAAACTCAGTTGCGTGTTACCCAAATAGAGCGTTCCCGGAGCACCGTGAGAGATGATGTGAATTACTTCTACAGCAGGGTAGTCATGCAGCGCCTTCGTGATTTGCTCAATTCCATCCTGCATTGCATTGAGGAGAATCGCTTTAGCAGTTGGAATTGTTCCAGTGATTAAACTTTCGTAGTCATTAACAGATGCATCAATGAAAGCCAGGGATGTGATGGTTGTAGAAAAATGCACAGGGGTACTCCAGTGAGAACACGATGAAACGAAAAAACGCACGAAAAAATGCCCTGAAGCAAACAGGACGATCGCGAAAACATAAGGCTATTTGAAAACTTGAAGCTCAGGAAAGTCTGGCTACTCGAGTTCAGAAAAATAAATTCAGGTTCAAGAAACTAGAGATAGCCACTTGATGTAGTGCTGAATTCATAGTGCCCAGATCTTTAACTGAAGTACCTTTGACGCGTTATCTCTTATTAAAGATTCTGTGAAGTAAAGTCTGAGGAATTAGGGTTTAATCTAGCCGAACAGAGAATAAAAAATAAGTTAACTGGGCAGTCAACAAATCTATTTTTAGTGGGTTTCTTTGCGGTTCTCTCTTATATAAGACCTAAAACGGATTGTTTCAATAATTGAAGGACTGATCAAAGTTAGCGGATTTTGAGAAGTATTAAGACTCTTGAGAGCTTCTATGGGTTAGAGGAGAAAATCTATGAAGTCCGTGAGATTTTCCATAAGATTTATAGCGATTTTCAACGGAGTCAAGTCCAGATTATTTTTGAAAGCCTCGCGGAGCGAGGCTTTCAAAAATAATCTGGCTTTAGCCCAGTGCAAACCCCTCTATAGAGGTCAAAAATGGATTTTGCACCAGGAAGTGAGGAGTGCAGTTTCCGGACAGGTTCACCCTCTGCATCCCGTTCCAATTTCAACTTAAATAACTGTAGATATTTAACAAAATGCGGTTTAGGCAGTTTTTTAATGCAATACCAACTGCGCATTAGTATTGAAAAACTGTCGATCGATGCCTTGGATCACTAAAACCGTTGTGATGAGAGTTGCGATCGCCAAAATAAACATAATCAACATCTGGTACAGCGCTGCATTCAGCGGATTAACGCCCCCCAAAACCTGCCCGGTAAACGCACCCGGTAAGGTGACAATACCCACCACCATCATGGTGTTCAGGGTCGGGATGAGTCCGGCTTTAATCGCATCTCTGCGGTAGGCATCAGTGGCTTGCATGGGGGTAGCCCCTAAACTGAGATGGGTTTCGATTTCAAGCTGGCTAGCATTGAGCGTGCTGACAAAGCGATCGCCTGCAATGGCCGCTGCATTCATGGCATTCCCCAACAGGATGCCAGCCAAGGGCACCAAGTATCGCGGTTCATACCAAGGGTCAGGCTGCAGAACCAGCAGCGTGACATAGGCCAAAGTAAACGCTGTGCTGATCAGGATGGAGCCACCGACAACAGGCAACAGGTTAGGGATTTTTTTGCTAATCCGGTTGCGGGCTGTGATCGTGGCAATCCCCAGCATGGCTGCCAAAATACCCAACACTGCCCAAGGATTGCTTAGCGCAAAAACGATTTCTAAGACATAGCCCACCACCAGCAGTTGCAGAACCGTGCGTCCTGTGGCGATCGCCAAAGTTTTCTCCAGACCCAGCTTTTGCCAGGCGGAGAGGGCGATCGCTATCAGCATCAGCCCCAGCGCCAGCCCAATCCGTACCAAATCGAGTTCAATCAGTCCCGTCACAAATCAGTCCCGTCACAAATCAGTCCTGCCGCTTTAGAGTTTCAGCACCGCCATAAACGCCTCTTGCGGTACATCCACTGTGCCGATCGCCTTCAGTCGCTTCTTGCCCTTAGCCTGCTTTTGCAACAGCTTTTTCTTCCGGGAAATGTCACCGCCATAG
>DATNOY010000343.1:0-4957 GCA_036703495.1 Coleofasciculaceae cyanobacterium | reverse complement strand
ACACTGCAATTGTTCCGTCTGCGCCAGCCGTGACTACGGTTTTGCCATCGGGGCTAAAGCGCAGGCTGTGGACAGGCTGGGGGCTGAAGTCGGCTGAGTCAAAGGCTTGCTCAAACGGTTGGGCACTGCCGGTAGCGAGATTCCAGAGTTGCGGGGGCAGAGTGCTGCTGGCAGAAATCAGGTGCTGACCGTCGGGGCTAAAATCCAGATGCGTGACGCGATCGCCCTGCCCCGTCAAGATTTTGATCAGCACCCCATCGGGTCGCCACAGCCGAATGGTTTTATCTTCGCCGGCAGAAGCCAGGGTGCGGCCATCGGCACTGAAGCGGACTTGATTTACCCAACCCTGGTGTCCCACTAGCGTTTTGATCAGGCTGCCATCCCGCCGCCACAGTTTCACGGTTTGATCGCGGCTGGCAGAAGCCAAGCTGTGACCGTCTGGACTGAATTGCAGGCTTGTTATCCAATCCTGATGGCCCGTCAGGGTTTTGCTCAGGCGTACCTCCAGGCTGTCTGCCTGCCGATCGCCGCTGATCTGCCAGAGTCGGATGATCCGATCGCTGTTTCCCGTCGCGATCGTCTGTCCATCTGGACTGAAGGCAACGCTCGTCACCCGATTGGGCTGCCCCTGGGAACCTGATGGGGGCAGCGTGGCCATGAGGCGACCGTCTGGATGCCAAAGCTTTACCGTGCCGTCATCACTGGCGGATGCCAGCAGATCTCCCTGGGCATTGAACTGGACGGCATTCACCTGCTGATGATGCCCCTCCAGACGATTTAGCTCCTGGGTATGAAAGGTCGCCTGTTGTAAGGTGCTGGCTGCTGTTAGCTGCGTCTCTGTCCAGACCTGCGTGCCAATCAGCCAGCGGTCTAATCCTTGCAGCTGCTGCAGCTGTTGTCCGGCCTTGACGCTGGTCAACAGAGACTCAAGCTGATGGTTTGACCAGAGCAAGGCGTCTGAAGATGCATCTAAAGCCTGAATTGCCGCAATTTGGGCGATCAGCTTTTGCCGATACGCCAAACCGCCCATGAGCAGGGCGATTAGCCCCAAGCCCCCGATGATGGCAGCGGCGGTTTGGGCCCGTCTTAAGCGCTGGCGGGCCTGACGGGCTTCCTGCTGGCGAGAGTCTAAACCGGCTTCAATGAATTGCTGGACTGCATCTGATAGCTCGTCGGTGTATTTGATATACAGATCTTCTGCTTCTGCCAGCCGCACCCCGCGCAGCAAAAAATCGGCTTGCTGTCCTCGTTGCTTCCACAGCAGGGCAGCCTGTTCTAGCTGCCGTTGCAGATGCAGGCGCGTCCGGTTTTCTTCTAGCCACCAGCGCAGCGTAGACCAATATCGAATCAAAATTTCATGGGCTACTTCGATCGTGATGTCGGCAGTGGCCGCAAAGGGAGTGGGGCGATCCGGCTGGTCTGCTGCGTCTGCACCGCCTCGGCTTTGTCCGGGGTCAGCGGCTTCATCCAGATTCATCACCACTAGCTTGGCGGCCGTCAATGCTTGCAAGGTGCGTTCAATCAGGGGAGCCGGGTACTTAGCCACCGACAACTCAGATTTCAAGATGCGACGGCGGGTATCTTCGGTGCCTTCTCCCAGCTGAGTCAGGGTGAGAAAAATCCACTGGGCGCAGGCTTGAGCGTCGGGATCGAGGCTGTCATAAACGGCTTGGGCCTGCCGCTCCAATGCCCCTTTCAGCCCACCGATCTGCTGATAGGCTTGCAGCGTCAGCTGACCTGCCTGCCGCCGTTGCCAAAGCTGCTCCAGCACAAATTCCAGCAGGGGCAAATCGCCGGCCGAGTGGCTGAGTTCGGATAGCAGCACTTCTACAAGTCCTGGTTCTACCCGCAGCCCTACCTGTTCGGCGGGGCGGACGATCGCCTGTCGGTAATTTTCTTCGGTCAGGTAGGGGGGGACCAGCACGCTAGACTGCTGCAAAATCTGAGCCAGCTGAGGGATTTCTAGCGCTGGGATGATGAAGTCTGCCCGCAGGGTAAAGACGAGCTTGAAGCGATCGCCTGCATAGTTGACCGCACCCAGCAGCAGGTCTAGGAAGGCTTGGCGATCGGGCAATGCGGCTAGCGTAAACAGTTCTTCGAACTGATCGATGACTAACACCACCATGGGTTCTGGGCGGGTGCGCAACCACTGCACTAAGCCTTCAACTCCCTGATAGAGTAAGCCCTCAATCTGCAGCTGTTGGTAGGCTCTTTCCTTTTCTGTGCCCGGATCGACTAAGCGTTTGGCTAACGCTTCCATGGGCTGGCTACCCGGTCGCAGGCTACCCATCCACCACTGCTGACTTCCCGGAATCTGTTGTCCTTGACGCAGCTGCGCCAGCAGTCCGGCTTGCACTACAGAGGACTTGCCGCTTCCTGAAGCTCCCACGATCGCCAGTGCGGCATGGCGGTTCAACTGATCTAGCAACTGTTGGGTCAGGGCTTCTCGTCCGTAGAAATATTGGGCATTGCTTTCCGAAAAAGCTTGCAATCCCATGTAGGGACATAGCCCCAAATCTAGCCCTTCTGACCGATCGCTACCTTGAGCACTCACCCTCCCCGGTAGCACATCAATCACGCCTTGTGCGGCTGAGAGCCAGATATGCGGTGTAATCGCGGTGCCTGCCAGGTAGAGCTGCAGCTGGACAATCCAGGCGGCAAATGTTAGTCCTGCTTGCGGATCGGCTTGATCCAGGGTATGCAGTAGCGCCTGGGTGAATTGATCGGGTTGTGAGAGCGGAGCCGCTGCGGCAATCAGGCATTGCCCTCGTTCGGAGCCGGTTTGCAGATCATCTACCCACCGATCTAGCGCCACTGCTCCCGGACAATCCAGGATGACAATTTGCTGAGAGCGCCGCGACTGCCGCAGGATCTGCCGCAGCCAAGCTCCATTTAACCGGGTGCCATCTCCTAATCTCAGCCAGGTTTCTCCTTCAGCCGTTGTCTCAATCTGCCCGCGGATGTAGAGCAAAACGGTTGTGGTTTCTTCGGTAGCGGCAGACCCGAGCGGATGCCAAGGTGTTACCCACTGCTCGGCTGTTCCCTTTGCCAAAGCGGGGGTGATTTCTGGAGCGGCTTCTGGAGTTGCTTCTGGAGCGGCTTCTGGGGCGCTGAGGCAAGTTTGAATGACCTGCCGGATCTCTGACCATTCTTTGCCGGGTCGGGGAAAATAGTCGAGTTCGAAAGCGCCTGCATTTCTGAGGACTTTACTAAACGCTAGGGTGGTGGCATGGTGCGCCAATCCATCAATAATTAAAGCCTGTCGCGGTTGGGAGATATGGCTGGGCGATCGCATCCCTAGCACCAGTTCGCCAATCCCTTCTACAATCCGTTTAGGAGTCTGAATCGGGTATTCTGATTGCAGCTGGGTTTCTCCCCGACTGCTCTTCTGTTGATTCACTAACCGGATTTGCTGATTGGTTTTATCAATGTACTGTAGGGTTTGATGATAGACGTATTTATATAAGCCATCGGCTTCAATTACTCCTTGGGCGTCTACCGCTTCTCCCCGCAATCCTCGCATCAGGTAATAGGTAAATACTCCATGCCCCAGTTCGGGAAACTCCCAGGAGCGTTGGCTTTGGTCGCAGGACAGCAGGGCGTAAAAACCCTGGCTTTGGGCGGCCCGCTGGCGCAGCAGTTCTACCAGCTGCGGGTTAGGATTGGGCAGCACTGGCTCTGGTTTGCCTCTGGCTCCCTTCAGGCTCATGCCCCCACTGTGGCAAGCATCCAGCCAGATGAGCTGCTGATGGGCGGTGCAATTGCCTAACTGCTGCAATAGCTCTTGTAGGGGTAGTCCGGTTGTCAACAGCTGATCTTTGCAGGTATCGGCTAAACAGAGTACGGCCTGCTGGCGATCGGCTTCTAAAATGCCATGCCCGGAGAAATAAAACAGGACTGTATCTTCTGGTTTGGCTGCTGTGGTGATCTGCTGCAAGCTGGCGCGTACAGCGGCAAGGTGGGGGGCCTGTTCGGCAAAATCGTGGTAGAGCTGGACTTCTTTGTTGGGAAATGCCTGCGTGGCAATCTCTAAGGCTTGACCTAATCCCTGGCAATCTAATGCCGAATAGCGTAGGGGTGGCAGGCTCTCGTCCTGGTAGCGATTTACACCCACCAGGAGTATCCAAAGCTTAGCAGCGCCCGTTTCCAAAGCGCGGCTCGATCGACTGGTACTAATCGTGGCAGGGCACATTGGGTTGACTGGTAATGGGGCGAGGAAGATCAGCAGGCTCGAAGAGGGGGATGGTATCAGTGTGAAGCAAACCGGCGGTCACAGGTGATTTCTTAAAGAATCCTTGGATTTGGGTTAGCAATAGGCGGTGATATCTTCCCCGCAAACATCGGCTAGGTAGGAAAGCGATCGCCAGCGCAGTAGGGTAATTTGCTCGTAAAACGGGTTGAGTTTGCAGAGGGGGGGAATGTGGAGGGTATGGTTGCCCCACTGGATATCTCGGGCAAAGGGGCATTGGGCGGGAATTAACTGGCAGAGGAACCGAGCGAGTTTGGGGTCTTGAATTTCGATCGCTTCGAGTCGCTGGCGAATTGGGCAGAGAAGCCGCTGGGTTAAAACTTGGGCTAATACTTGGGTTAAGACTGTTGGAGTGGCATGTCGCATCGTAGAACCTACCTTGTTGAAGGATCAGAGTTCGCTGTGGAGGATGGAACTCTTAACGGGTTATACGACTGTATGACTGGACTTATGCAGCTGCTGGTTTAGGCTGCGTCAGGCGGCTGATCTGGGTGAGGGGTTGCCTCTATCAAAATGGTGAAGCTGGGATGACAGCAGTCTAATTCGCAGTTTGGTTGGAGATTATGCGGGACGCGATCGCGTCCATGTGGGAGAGGCTGAGGCGATCGCACCTGTCGTCGAAGTAGAAGCAACCTGATTGATGATCAGCTAGGCAGGCAAACCGCAACAGGTTTAGGGTTCAAGATCATTAGGAGGACTGGAAGTTCT
>DATNOY010000342.1:0-8488 GCA_036703495.1 Coleofasciculaceae cyanobacterium | reverse complement strand
TTTGCGCTCCTTTGCCGGAGAAGCGGATCTAAAACCCATTGCCCACCTGCTGAACACCTGTGCTGTTGTCGATCGCCTCGATCGCTACCATTCTGTCTCTGACCTGCGGGCAGACTATTCTGAACCCGGATTTGATCCCTCTCGGGATTTGCGGCTTTGGGAAGATGCCCAAGGACAGCTGATTGCCTTGGCACAACTCTGGGTTCCCCAAACAGCCCTGTTGCCCGAAGTCGATGGCTGGCTAGGCTTGCAAGTCCATCCCCAGCATCGCGATCGCGGTCTAGAGTTTGACATGCTGGCCTGGGGCGAAATCCGGATGCAGCAGGTCTCGCAGGAGCGGGGTGTACCCGCCAAACTGTATGTCACCTGCCGCGAATCCCGCAGCGATCGCATCGCTTTATATCAAAAATGTGGCTACGGTTTAGAACGGCGGTTTTTGCGCATGTCGCGATCGCTGGCAGAACCCATTGCAGAGCCGCAGTTGCCGCAGGGGTTCGTCCTGTCCCATACGCGGGGGGTGGCAGATGCGTCTGCCTGGGTAGAAGCCTACAACCACAGCTTCATCGATCATTGGGGGTTTCATCCTGCCACGGTGGAAGCACACTGTCACTGGCTGAATCAGGCGAACTATCGCCCTGAGCTAGATCTGGTGGCGATCGCTCCAACCGGACAGATTGCAGCTTTCTGCTTTTGTCACATTGACCTGGAAAAGAACCAGCATCGCCATTGCAAACAGGGTGGCATCAACATCTTGGGGACACGCCGTGGCTTCCGCCGCCTGGGTCTAGGACGCGCTATGCTGCTGGCAGGATTGCAAAAGCTGAAGGCAGAAGGCATGGAAACGGCAATCTTGGGGGTAGATACCGAGAATCCCAACCAGGCGCAAAGTCTGTATGCATCGGCAGGCTTTCAGAAGGTCTATGCCAATTTGTCCTACGCGAAGCAGCTGGGATTGGCGGGTTAGGTTAAAAAATTATGGTTGCCCGCTATAGAACCCAAATGGGTTTTATAGCGGGTGAGTGTGTATTTACAGCCGTAGCCATTATGCTTAGGACATTTTTGTGGACGCGCGGAACGCGTCCACAAAAATGTCTTTGTCCTAACACCAGTGGCTATAGCTATAAAATTTCTCAGAGATGGGTCTAGCGTGGGACAATTAGAATCCTTAAGTTGGGATGTGGCGATGTCTATTGTTCTTTAGAGGGGCGAGATGAGTGACCTCGATGTTCAACTTCGTCAGTTAGTGAAAGAAGCCTGTAGTCATCCACCTGGACATCTGGTGCGGCAACGCAAATTGACTCAAGTGATTCGACTCTCAGCAGGTAAGCTGTGGCGAGATAGTTCTCCTCACTATCAGGATGCTTTGCAGCAAACCTGGGTCTATTTTTGCCAAAACGTCTGTGAAGCCAAGACGGGCGATCGCTATGATCCCGATCGCAGCAGTGTCTCAACCTGGCTCAACTCTTATCTGCGGCGACGGCTGCAAGATTTTTTTATTGATACTCAAAAACAGCAGGCTACTCGGGTGACGGGATTGCCTCGGAGTTCGCGATCGGGTGAAGTGGGCGACATCACGGATCCGATTGATCACCTGCCTGCCGAACCGGATGTGCCGCCTATTCTGCAAGAGGTAAAAACCTGGGCAGAAACGGATGCATTGGGGGAGCTGAGTAAAATCCACATTGAAGGACATCCCACCGTTACCTGTCAGCTCTTGATCTTGCGCCGCTTGCCGCCTGAAACAGGTTGGAAAGAGCTTTCTGCCGAATTAGGATTGTCTGTTTCAACGCTGAGTAGTTTCTATCAAAGACGATGTCTACCGCTTTTGCGTAAATTTGGAGAATCGGAGGGATATTTATAAAGCACCGGAAGAGACAAGGTTCACTGCCATGACATATCGCCGCTCCGACCCTGAAGATTTAGCGCTGCCTCTGCCCCTGACTCAACATGCCTGCACGCTAGCAGCGCAATTTGCTCACCGCCAGCCGACTGCCCAAAAAGCGGCGCAGGTTCGGTTGAATACGCTGGCTGTTTGTGTGGTGAACGATTATTTGCAGATGATGGGCATTCCGACGGATCTAACGGTCGGCGATAGTTGGCATCCGGTTACCCAGCTGGGCGCAGATGTAGCGGATTTGGCAGTTTTGGGGATCGGCAAGCTAGAATGTCGGCCCGTTTTATCTAGCCCCACGTACACCGTGCCGCCGGAAGTGTGGGAAGACCGGATTGGCTATGTGGTCGTGCAAATTGACGAAGCGGCTCGGGAAGCGCATCTGCTCGGCTTTACTGAGCAGGCAGGTGAGGAGGAATTGCCGATCAGTGAACTGCGATCGCCTGAAGCTTTGCTGGAGCATCTCAACCGCCTGATGCGCCCCGTCACCGCTCCCATGACGGGTGCTCCCACTAGGGAACCCTGGGTGAACCTCAGCCAGTGGCTACAAAATATCTATGAAGCGGGCTGGCAGACGGTTGAATCGCTGCTGAATCCGCCCGATTTAGCGTATGGGTTTCGGGGTATGGAAACGGCTGAACCCCCGGAAACCACCCTTCGCCGAGCCAAGCTCATAGATTTAAATATCCAAATGCCTCACCCGGTGGCGCTGGTGGTGGAACTAACGCCGGATGCTCAGCAGACGGAAATTCGTTTGCAGGTTCATCCGACCGGGCAACCTTATTTGCCGCCTCAGCTGCGGTTAGCCGTTTTGGATGAATCGGGTGCCACGTTTTTAGAAGCGCAATCTCGCGAAGCCGACAACTACATTCAGCTGCAGTTTAGAGGTACGCCAGGCGAAACCTTTCAAGTCCGGGTGGCGATCGCTGATGCTAGCGTCGTAGAAAGTTTTGTGATCTAGTAAGGGATCTAATTTGCGATCCAGTGAGGGATCTAGATTTTGCGACCGATCAACCTGTCCGGGAGCGGTAGTGGTGGCTAAGTTAGTGGTTCTGAAATTTGGCGAAGGTAGCGTGGAGTCTGGCTTTCCGGTAACGTTGCAGATTGCCGTGGAGCAAGATGCCGCTACGGGACAGCACCTAGCCTATCAACCTCTGGCAGAGGTAACAGGTAAATTGCCGCCTGCCCCAGAACTGCATCAGTACTATCGTCACTGGCAAGCGACCTATCGCCAGTTGTCCCTGCCCACCCGTTTGGAAGCCCCCAAAGCTCAAATTACTAACATTTCAGTGATTGCCGATTGCCACAGTGCTGCCCGAGCCTTGAGCGATCGCTTTAACACCTGGCTGCGCTGCGAATCCTTCCGCCCTATCCGCGAAAAATGGCTGGAACAGTTAACGCTGACCGAGACAGTGCGGGTGATTTTGCAGACGGATGATCCGTTGCTGCAACGTCTACCCTGGCAAGTTTGGGAATTGGGCGATCGCTACACTCAGTCGGAACTGGCCCTTAGCTTGCCCACCTATGACCCGGTGGCTCAGCCCGTTCCCCCCAAAGACAAACTCAAAATTCTGGCAATTCTGGGCAACAGTCAAGGCATTGATATTCAAGCCGATCGCGCCCTTTTGGAACAGCTCCCTGATGCTGAAGTCTGTTTCTTAGTTGAACCTCACCGGCAACAGCTCACCGATCAGCTTTGGTCACAAGCTTGGGACATTCTGTTTTTTGCGGGACATAGCTCCAGCCATAGAGCGGCAGTTGGGAGTTTGGAAGCAGGAGTCAGGGATCAGGGATCAGAGCATTTGCCTTTTTCTAGTCTATCTGCTGATGCTCGGCTGGCTGCCGAAACGCCAAACGCAGCAGAAGAAGGCTACATTCACATCAACACTACCGATCGCCTCACCATTAGTCAGCTGCGGTTTGCCCTGCGTAAGGCTGTTGAGCGCGGCTTGAAACTCGCGATCTTTAACTCCTGTGAGGGATTGGGGCTAGCCCGCCATCTGGCAGATTTACAGATTCCTCAAATGATTGTGATGCGCGAACCGGTGCCCGATCGCGTTGCCCAGGAGTTTCTCAAGTCGTTTCTATCTGCTTTTTCTCAGGGTGAGCCGTTGTATTTGGCTGTGCGGCAAGCCCGTGAAAGGCTGCAAGGGTTAGAGGATCAATTTCCTTGTGCCACCTGGCTGCCCATGATCTGTCAGAATCCGGGGGCAGTGCCGCCAACCTGGCAGGGGTTGCGGGGAGAAGGAAGCCAGAGAACAGAGGCAGGGGCGATCGCTCAGCCGGGTCGCCGGAGTCGCTTGGCTGTGCGGCAAAGGCTGGGGCCAGCGCTGTGGCAGCTGTCTCAGGTGGCGATCGCCAGTCTGTGGGTCACGGCTATGCTAGCAGGCATACGCTATGCGGGTGGGCTGCAATCGCTGGAACTCAAGGCGTATGACCATCTGATGCGCCTGCGACCGCCTGAGTCAGAAGATGCTCGGCTGCTGATTGTAACGATTGACGATCAGGAAAAGCAAAACTATGGCGCAGATATTCCAGGCGTGGGACGGGTTTCGATTAGCGATCGCTACCTCAACCAGCTTTTGACGCAGATCAATCGCGCTCAACCCAGCGTCATTGGCTTAGATCTGTACCGGGACTTTGCCGCGACACCGGCGCTCGCCCAGCAATTTCAAAAAAATCAGCGGCTGATCACCCTCTGCAAAGCCCGCTATCTGGGGGCAGACAGTGTGGCTCCTCCTCCGGATGCCGTGCCAGAACGGGTTGGGTTTAGCGATTTCACAGCCGATCCAGATAACCAGTTGCGACGGCACTTGCTGGCGATGACCCCCGCTTACATCGATCCAAAAGTCCCCTGTACGGCGACCTATGCCTTCAACTTTCAGGTGGCTGCCCGCTATCTGCTGGCCCAAAAGATTCCCCTAGGGGGTACTCCAGATACCAATTTGCAGTTTGGTAAAGTTGTGTTGTCCCGGCTCAGTTCCCGCATAGGCGGCTACCAACCTGCTGACGATCGCGGTAATCAAATTTTGCTGAACTACCGCGCCAGTCCGTTTCAAGACAATCGGGTATCTCTAACGGATGTGCTATCGGGTAAAGTCAATCCCAATATTATGAAGGGTCGAGTCATTTTAGTAGGCGTCATCGCCGAAAACAGCCCAGATTTTTGGGAAACGCCAGTTGATCCCCATATGCCGGGGGTGATTGCCCAAGCCCATATGGTGAGCCAAATTTTGAGTACTGTGTTAGACAAGCGTCCGCTGCTGTGGGTCTGGTCGTGGCCGCAAGAAGTTCTGTGGATTTGGGGCTGGGCGCTGCTGGGCGGATTGCTGTCTTGGCGGGTGCGCTCTCCGCTGCGCTTGGGGATGGCGATCGCCTGCAGTACAGTGATCCTGTACGGCAGCTGTTGGCTGATGATGACTCAGGCTGGCTGGATTCCCTTAATTCCTCCGGTGCTAGCTCTGCTGATCACGGGAAGTGCTGTAGCCGTTCTGGTGCGCTTAAAACCTCGACCTGCTCAATGAACTTCACGGAGGCATGATGACAATGCAGTTCTCCATCCCGGTGTTTCTTCGACTTTGCTCTCGGTCAGTGCTGCTGACAGGGGCGATCGCCCTAACTCTGATCAGCCTGTTGACCCATACTCCGGCTCAAGCGCAAAATGCACCAGGGGCGCGGCAACGCGGTGGAGCCACCTACATCAAATTTGAGCCGCCTGCCCTGGGCAATGCACCGGGTGGGCGAGCCCGAGGTGGAGCCAGCCGGGGAGAATGTCCTACTGTAACCCAGCCGCTAACGGCACTCGTACCGACGATCAACGGTTCAGTCGGCGGGCTAACCGGGACAGACCATCCAACCTTCTGGTTCTATGTGCCTTATGCCCTCACTGCCGATCATCCTGCCGAGTTTGTTTTGCTGGATCAGCACAACAAATATGTCTATCAAACAACGTTGATAGGCGGACAGAATCCAGATACAGGCATTCTTGGAGTGACGCTACCCGACACCTTAACGCTAACCGCAGGTCAATCTTACCAGTGGGTGTTTATGGTTAACTGCGAGATCGACAATCCTATTTTTACGCGAGGCAGCATCCAAAAAATTACCCTCAATGCTCCGCTGGCTCAGCAAATTGCCCAAGCCGCACCGTTAGAAAAAGCCAGACTCTATGCTGAGCATGGCATTTGGTTTGATGCATTGACGACGTTGGCTGGCTTAAAGACCGATCAACCCACGGATCCAGCGATCGCTGCTGCCTGGAAAAGTTTGCTGGAATCGGTTGATCTAGCCGATGTAGCAGATAAGCCATTTGTGCGCCAATAGTCAACGCATCAATAATTTGTGCGCCAATAAGTTTGTGCGCCAATAGTTTGTGCATCAATTGACCATGGGAGCTGAGCATTGCCAAGCCCCCACAGCCAGACCTGAATCTCAGGCAGAACGACGTTGCTGTTCGTGGCGGCCTTCTGCAAATTCTTCTACCATCTTGCGATTAAAAGCAGGGATATCTTTGGGATTGCGGCTTGTCACCAAACCGCGATCGACCACAACTTCTTGATCCACCCAATTTGCCCCAGCATTTTTTAGATCGGTCTTAAGGGAGGGCCAAGAGGTAATGGTGCGTCCTTTCACAACCTCTGCTTCAATCAAAGTCCAGGGGCCGTGGCAGATAGCGGCCACCGGTTTCCCCGCTGCAAAAAAGGCTTTGATGAACTGTACCGCTTGAGGTTGAGTCCGGAGTTGGTCGGGGTTGGCAACGCCACCTGGTAGCATCAGCGCATCATAGTCCTCAGGATTCGCTTGCTCTAGAGCCACATCTACTGGGAATTGATCGCCTTTGTCAAAGTGGTTCCAGCCTTCAATACTGCCGCTTTTGGGAGAAATAATATGAACTTGGGCACCGGCTGCTTCAAGGGCCTGTTTCGGTTGGGTCAGTTCTACCTGCTCAAAACCGTCGGTTGCTAAGATTGCAACTTTGCGATCGCTCAATACGTTTGTCATAGGTCTACCCTGTAGAGTCTGTAGTGTCTAATGTCCAGAGCTGAGCCTAACGTAGGATCAAACTCGCTTTACTCTGTCATGGGTTAGGGATACTGCCCGCTTAAAGAGCAATTCAGCAATTAACCAATAACGCTCATACCGGACATCGACCCTCTCTGGTAGGATCATTTCTGGCAGTCAATTCTAAAGAGAACCTAAATTTGCCATGACTCAGCCTGAAAGCATCGCTCCCCACGGTGGGACATTAATTAATCGCATTTGTACACCGGAACAACGCGCCGAGTTTCTGGACAAAGGCGAACATTTGCCCAGGGTGCTTTTAGATGCCCGCGCTTTTTCTGATTTGGAATTGATTGCGATCGGCGGGTTCAGCCCCTTAACTGGGTTCATGGGACAGGCAGACTACAATCACGTGGTCAATGAAATGCATTTGAGTAACGGATTGCCCTGGGCCATTCCCGTTACCCTGTCGGTGACCGAAGAGGTGGCAGCCCCTTTGAAGGAAGGTAGTTTAATTCGGCTAGATGACTTCAGCGGTCGATTTGTAGGGGTGATGGAGCTGACGGAGAAGTACACCTACGACAAGGTGCATGAAGCGCTGCATGTTTACCGAACCAATGAAGAAAAGCATCCGGGGGTGCATGTTGTTTACACCCAAGGATCTGTCAACCTGGCTGGAAACATCTGGCTATTACAACGGGATACTGATGTCCGCTTCCCGCTCTACCAGATCGACCCGGCAGAGTCTCGTCAGCTATTTAAAGACAAAGGCTGGAAGACGATTGTAGGGTTCCAGACCCGCAATCCCATCCATCGCGCTCACGAATACATTATCAAGTGCGCTTTAGAAACGGTGGATGGTTTGTTTTTACACCCGCTCGTCGGAGCGACCAAGGAAGATGATATTCCTGCCGATGTGCGGATGCGTTGCTACGAAATCATGCTGGAACACTACTTTCCTAAAGATCGGGTGATTTTGGCAATCAATCCAGCAGCCATGCGCTACGCAGGGCCGCGCGAAGCCATCTTCCATGCGATTCTGCGGAAAAACTATGGCTGTACTCACTTCATCGTCGGGCGGGATCATGCCGGTGTTGGGGATTACTATGGCACCTATGATGCCCAATACATCTTTGATGAGTTTGCCCCTGGTGAATTGGGGATTATGCCCCTGAAGTTTGAACATGCCTTCTACTGCCTGCGAACCAATGGCATGGCCACCAGCAAAACTAGCCCTAGCGACAAGGATGAACGGATTCACCTATCGGGCACCAAGGTGAGAGAGATGCTGCGTCGGGGTGAGTTGCCCCCCCCTGAGTTTTCTCGTCCTCAGGTGGCGGCTGAACTAGCCAAGGCCATGCAGGTGAAGGAGTTGAGCTACGAGATTTAAGGATCGCGACCTGAATAAATGGAGTGGGGCAGCACTCCACACGCCCTGATCACCCGCAGTTAACCGGATTTGATATTAATCTCTCTGGGTGAGTTGGATGAGCGGTTCCAGGTTGAACTGATCAACCAGGGAGGCGATCGCCTCCTTCAGGTCAGAATGGGTCTCTGGAATTTGTTCTAGGAGCCGGAAGATTGCTTTAGAGTCAG
>DATNOY010000341.1:0-3886 GCA_036703495.1 Coleofasciculaceae cyanobacterium | reverse complement strand
GATCGCTCGGGCGAAGGCATCACCCTCAACAACATGGGTTACCTGTTGGCAGCACGGAACCAGCCGGAGTTAGCCATTGTCTTCTTCAAACAGTCGGTCAATATCTACGAAACGATTCGGGGAGAGCTGCGGACGCTTTCTCAAGAACAGCAAAAGTCGTATACCGAAACTGTTGCTGATACCTACCGTAAACTGGCTGATCTCCTGCTGCTGCAGAATCGCGTCCTGGAAGCCCAGCGGGTGCTGGACTTGCTGAAAGTGCAGGAATTGCAAGACTATGTGCGGGATGTGCGTGGTGGCAACAGCGACACCCAAGCGGGGATCGATCTGGTGCGTCCAGAGCAGGAAATCCTGCGGCAGTTTAACGAGCGGCAAACTACAGCCGTCCAGCTGGGGCAAGAGCTGACGCAACTCCAGCAGCAGGCGCGCTCAGGACAGCCGCTTACCCCTGCCCAAGAACAGCGTAAAGCCGAACTTGTCCAGCTCCAGCAAGCCCTCAGCGCTCAGTTCGTCGCCTTTCTCAGCAGTCCCGAAATTAAACAGCTGGTGACTCAGCTCACTGCCAGCGCCCCGCAGCAGAACCTCAATCTCCAAAGCTTCAACAAGCTGCAAGACACCCTGACCCAGCTCAATGCCGCCATCTTCTACCCGCTTGTGCTGGACGATCGCCTGGAACTGGTGATCAGCGTCCCTGGCTCCCCCCCTCTCCGCCGCACCGTCAACCAGGTTGGACGCGAACAGCTGAACCGTGCCATTGTCCAGTTTCGGCAGGCCTTGCAAGACCCCAGCCAGGATGCTATTACCCCCGCCCAACAGCTCTATACCTGGCTGATTGCCCCCATTGAAGACGACCTGAAAAAAGCAGGCGTGCAATCTATTATCTACGCCCCTGATGGACAGCTCCGCTACATTCCCCTCGCTGCTCTATACGATGGCAAACAAAAGGAAGGCGAGCGCTGGCTGGTGCAGCGCTACCGCATCAACAACATCACCGCTGAATCCCTCAGCGACTGGGATGCCAAACCCACTGCCCAGCCCCGCGTCCTAGCGGCCGCCTTTGCCGACGATCGCCTTAGCTACCCCGTCACCGTCGGGCAGCGCAACGTCAGCTTCCGGGGCTTGCCCTTTGCCGGTCGCGAAGTTAATACTCTCTCGCAGCTTGTTCCCAACACGCGATCAATGATCGATCGCGCCTTCAGCCTGGCAACGCTCACACCCGTGATGAATGACTACAGCATCCTCCACTTTGCCACCCATGCCGCCTTTGACCCCAGCAACCCGGATCTCTCGTTTATTCTGTTTGGCAACGGCGATCGGCCTACCCTGACAGACATCGGCACCTGGACGCTAACCCATGTCGATCTGGTGGTGCTGAGCGCCTGTGAAACCGGGCTGGGCGGATTGGGGAACGGTGCTGAAGTGCTGGGCTTGGGCTACCAGTTCCAGCAGGCAGGAGCCAAAGCGACGATCGCCTCCCTCTGGCAGGTCAACGATGGTGGCACTCAGGTATTGATGGATGCGTTCTATGCTGCCCTGGAAAACACCAAAGGTATCCCTAAAGCCGAGGCATTGCGGCAAGCCCAAATTGCGCTGATTACGGGCAACTTCTCGGCAGTGGGTCTTGCCCGAGGCACTGCTGGTAATGCCACTGTGGAAGTAATCAGCACCCGCACCGGACAGCCGCTCACCCCTCAGACCTTGCAGCATCCCTACTACTGGGCACCCTTTATTCTGATTGGCAACGGCTTGTAGCCTCTGCATACGCTGCTCTGGTTCGCTAATACGTTTACCTGAGCAAGATCAGTTCGCTGGGTTAGCCATAATGGATTTCACCAGAATCAGTGAGAGGAGTGTAAGTGAGAGGAATGTATGGGTGTAGAACGATATTGGCAATTTATTAGGGTTGATGCAGGTGGACAACGCAAAGTTGAGGAGAGTGCGATCGCTAAAGCCTTCTTTAAGCAGCAATTTCCCAATGTTGACTCCTTAACGGATGACAGCATTCAACGTCAGCTCTGCCATTGGATGGGTCTGCCCGTATCGGAACCCGCTACTTTGCAGGAGGACAACCAGGAAACAAGCCAGCAGACAAGCCAGCAGACAAGCCAGGAGATCAAACAGTGCGCGGAACAGTGCCTCCGCTGTTTCATTTCCAATCAAATTGATTTTGTCTGCGGTGAGCTAGAAACACAGTTTGGGGCACGGGCCGGGTTTACCCGATTCGATCTGCTGCCGTTTGTGCTGGATGACGTGTTGTTTAACCGTAACCGCTCTCCTGCAAGCGGCTACGAATTCCTGTCTGACAAAATTCTTCGCACCTTTGACCCTGCCCAAAGTAAGCTCGCCACTTGGACAAAACGTCTCGTTATCTCCCACTCCGCACTCAATCAGTTTCTGTTGGAATGTGGCGTCTATCTGGCCAGCGACTGGTCAATTTTGAACAAAACCAGTCCGGGAACACTACAACGCCTTTTCTGCGAAGTGTATGTCCTGACTCCCTCAGAAGTGCAACGCGCCTGTGATCTGCTAGACAGCTACCGGGCTATTTATCAGGCTCAGCTCCCACAGCGACGAGCTACCGCTCGCGGCAAATGCCCAGTTCCCACAGATGAGCAATTGCAGCAAATGGGGCAACGTCTATCTCCCCCGCTGCCGCCTGTTCAAGTCTTGCATAAGCTGCAAGCTCTTGCCCAAATGATTCGCGATGCCCGCAAGCCCCATTCACTAGATGTCCCAGATACTCAAGCGATCGCCATCCAACAGCCTGTCCCAGCATCTGAAGAAGACGAGGAGCATATCGAGTTTTTAACCCGATATCGCCAAAAGTTTCTCAGCACATTAGATCAAGCCATTGCTGAAACCGTCAGCCATCGTGTCACCGAACTTCAGCGCAAAAAGCCCCCGAAGGACGCTGCCTTTTTGCTAGGACTCCAATTATTTTACTGCCAAGGGAAACCGATGCGAGAAATTGCCCCCGCCGTGAACTTGCAGCAGCAATATCAGGTAACTCGTTTACTCGATCGCAAGCAGTTGGAGGCAGATATCCGCCATGCTTCCCTGCTAGAACTGCGGCATCGCGTCGAGGAACTGGCGAAATACTATGTCGATTTGACCCAGCTGGAGACGCTCGATGCAAAGCTCGATGCAGCGCTCCAAGCTCATCTTGACGAGATATTTACTGCCAGTGCTAATGCCGCCAGCATTGGCAATCGCCCTCTCGATAGTATTTTCTTTCGCCAACTTTGCCATTATTTAGATCATCGGAGTGCCCAGTCATGATTCATTCCACTAAACCTAACCAATCTATGATGGACGGACTATTTCTATCTCCTGCCACTGTAACGGTAACTGAAACGGACATTACCCAAGCCGTTGCATACAGTCAGACTGTTCAAAGGGATGCTCAACGGTGGCAGGCTTATCTGGCGATGCTGGCACGACTGGGGATAGAACACTGGTTTCAAATTCGAGCGCCGCAACTGCCCCTATCGGATTGGAGCACTGACCCGGCTACTGATGCCGTTAGCCATCTTCAAGCTGGCGATTTTCGCCTGTATCTCCTAGTCACTGATGACCCAGAAGAACCGACGATTGCGGTTCCGACAGCGGCGATCGCAGCAGGACAAACCCATTTTTATGTCCTAGTCACAGTGCTGGAAGAAATTGAACAAGTCCATGTCTGGGGTTACTGGTCGCAAGCCGCCATTGTGCAACGCTTTCCCACCCTTCCTGAGGCAGCACTTGCCTTACCGCTGGACGGGTTCGATCGCAACCTTAATACCCTGCTGCTCTGTCTACGCTGTCTTTCTCCGGCGACAGTGGCGGCTCCTGTGGCTCCTCGCGCCATCAACATCCGCCGCTGGCTCAATCAGCAGCTCGATGAGTT
>DATNOY010000340.1:0-15882 GCA_036703495.1 Coleofasciculaceae cyanobacterium | reverse complement strand
CGGTTACCATCTGCTTCGGCATGTAGACAAGTCACCCTAGCTCCTAAACTGCGAAAAGCGCGTGGGGCTAAATTGACTGCTGCTCCCCAAGCTAAATCTAGAACAATGTGCATCCCTGTTAATGGCAGTACATCTGTTGCTTCTCGTAAGAATGGCATTTGCAGAGCTGCAAAATAATTCTCCAAAAGTTCTGGACGGCAATAAGACCGGCTACGTGGGGTATAAGAAATTTCAGCGAATTCAACCGCTCGGCGTAGGGCAATTTCAATTTGTTCTTGTATCGGCTGGGAGAGTTTACTGCCATCATGGTCAAAGAACTTGATGCCATTATCTTCTGGAGGATTGTGGCTAGCAGAGATCATGACACCGCCTATGGTGTTGAAAACACTCGTGAGGTAAGCAACAGCGGGAGTTGGGCATAGTCCTAAATCCCACACCTCTACTCCAGCGGCGGTGAATCCCCTGAGGAGAGCTGCTGCTAGCAGGTCACTGGAATTCCTGGAATCTTGTCCCATGATGACTGAACCTGGTTGTAATGCACTGGCTTGCATGGCTTGTCCTGCCCAAAACCCAATCTGCATTGCCAATGATCCTGTCAGTACTTCTCCAAATTTTCCGCGAATTCCATCGGTTCCAAACAAAGGGGAAAAGGGCAAAGCGGTATTTACCCAGTTTTGTGCTGCAAGACTAGTCTGATGTATTGAGTCAGAAGATGTACCCCAAAGGGACACTTCTGAACGTGCTTTGTCCATGTCTGTAATAGATTAGTTTATAGGGTTGATGCAACAAATCAATAAGATATTTTGTTCCGTTAGAGCCTAGAGCTTTGTCAAGTTAGTTTTGGGAATCGAGGCGTAAAGGCGTCGCCCAGCATCCTTATACCCCGCATCTAAAACTCGATATAGCAATCTCAAATGATTGCTGAGAAATAGGGGAAGGGGACAGTGCCCCTCCCTAGGAACCTACTGTGTACACACACATCTTGGTTTAAAGTCAAAAACGCGGTTTTACTCCCCTTACCCCCCTTAGCAAGGAGGAAAATTCCGGTTCTTCCCCTGGGCAAGGGGGAGTTAGAGGGGAGGTTTGACTTGTGTGTAGGCAGGCATAGGGACAGAGTCCCCAAGCCTGGGTTTTCTCACGACTGATTTAGGACTACTATAGACTACCAGAGTGATTGCGATCGCTTCAGTAGAATCAATTGGCTTGGCTAGAATAAACTCTGATTTGCACAAATTTGCCAACATAGTTTGATACTAAATTGGTCAATAGGATTGTAAATTTCATCAACTTTGTGAATATAAAGGATAAAAAATAGAATCCTTTATTTTAGGAGAGTAGAATAATCTATTTAAAGCCAAATAGCTGAAGCTAATGCCTTTAATAACAATGCAACACTGATTCAAATTAAATGGATAGGCAATTATAGAGCAAAACAGTATATAGGCTACTCAGTTCGAAATCCGCTGAGCGGTTTCCGAACTATCTTTAGTTCCAAGAGAGCTGACTCCTGTGGCTCAATAGTAAGTTATTGAGCACAGTTTTACCTGAATAGTCTGCTGACAATACTTAGTAAGAGACTACAGCCATTCTCAATAGCTCAGTCTTGTTTATCGACTGCCTTAAATGCTGTTTATGACACACCTTCAGCGTTTCAGAGAATAAACGTAACGCTCTTAAGACTGCTCTCAGAAACAAGATAGTATAACTTAATTAAAAGCAGTTGCCAAAATGCCTATTAATTTATCGCAAATGAGAGTTATTCCTGTCTTATGTTCTCTAGCCTTAGCTCTCAAGCCTCATGGTAGTATGGGGCATTTTGGCATCCAATTATGCTCAATTGACTATATTGTTGATAAATGATTGGGAACTTAAGCTTGATACTGACGAATTAAGCTAAAGATCCAATGTCTGGATATCAAATATTCACAAAATGAGAAATAAATGTGAAATTGGATAGGGCTGAATTCAGGCTAATGAGCGTTACTCAGCCTAGAGTGGGTCAGATTTAGCGATTTATAACTGCTTATTTCAACAAAATTTAAGGCGAAATTAGACAAGGCAAAGTCAGAAGAAGCAGGTGCTCTAAGGCTGGTAAAAGATGCTCAATTATTTTTCTATTTAATTGAGCTTTCCTAATGCGCATCATGCTTAGTTTTTGCAGTTTTTTCGAGTCCTCAAGATAATATAATCTTCCCCTTTTACCTCTTGATTTAGAAATGATTTAGCAAGAAAAATTCTGCAAAGTCATCAATTTTTTGTGAAGTCAACTATTGACATGAAATTCATTCCAACCTAAAGGTTAGATCTTATATCAATGATTTAAGATCAGATAGCTTTTAGTGCTCTGTCAATATCATCCGATACCTGAGAATTAATTCAAGCATACAAAGTTAGTCAAAACTTAAAGTGTATTTTCTAAAGGCTTCCTATCTTAGACAAATCTAATTTTTAAAGTAGTAATCAACCTCATTGAGTCAACCTTAGATGAGTCTTCTCTTGATTTTGTATTCAGAGAGAATTTTGATTCCATTTTTTTATATTTCCGTTTTACAACTCCTGGCTTGAGGTTAAATCTAATGAAACGAAAGGTTTTGAAAGGAATTGTTAAACTCAAAAATTACTTAATCAACCTTAGGAATCGTCACTTCCTAATGATTGATATTTTAATTTTCTTGATTTCACCTCTACTCGCACTAGGATTGCGTTTAGATGGGAAAATCGCATGGGAGGAGTATACCGTTGGACTGATTCAGATTAGTATTTTATTTTTAGTATTAAAGCTAGCCGTCCTGTACAGATTCGGCTTTTATAAGCGGTGCTGGCGTTACGCTGACGTGGATGAGGTACAGCAGGTTGCTACATTGACGGTCGTCATTGTGGTGCTTCAAACAGGATTGTTTTACATGCTGTATGTCGATCAAGCGGGAGCAATCGCAAATCTTCCTCAATCGCTTCCTATATTGGATGGCATTCTTAGTATGCTACTGATTAGTTGTCTTCACTTCAGCGTAAGTATCGTTGAAAGACTGTGCCAAAAGCAGAGTAGAAGTTTTAATCGACGCGATCGGGTCTTGGTTGTAGGAGCTGGCAGTGCAGGGATTGCTTTGGTTAAGGAAATGCAGCGCAATCCGCACCTCAATTTCCATCCTGTAGCCTTCATCGACGATGACCCTGCCAAGTTAAACCTCCGAATCTATCAATTGCCTGTTATTGGCGATCGTCATACCCTTCCCAAATATGTACGCTCCTTACATATTCGTAAAGTCATCATTGCGATGCCGTCGCTTCCTGGACAGGTCATTCGAGACATTCTTGAAATCTGCAACACTATTGGTGTTCCAACGAGTACACTGCCTGCAATTGATCAAATTCTCGACGGACGGGCTCGACTCAGTGATGTGCGGGATATCCAGATTGAAGATCTCCTAAGGCGAGAGCCCATTCAAATGGATGTGCAGCAAGTGCTTAATTTTCTCAAGGGCAAAAGAGTTTTGATTACAGGAGCAGGAGGATCAATTGGTAGTGAGCTTTGTCGTCAGATTTTGAAATGTTGTCCGGCTGAGATCGCTCTAGTAGGACATGGTGAAAATTCTGTGTTTCTCATTCAACAAGAGCTTGAGAAAACATTGCCGCTCTTCCAGTCCAATAACCAAATTCAGGGGAAATTACCTCGTATTTCAGCCTTTATCGCAGATATACGATTCTTCGATCGCCTGGAATATGTATTTGATCAGTTTAGGCCCAACATTATCTTTCATGCGGCTGCTCACAAGCATGTTCCAATGATGGAATTAAACTCTCCGGAAGCCATTACTAACAATGTTCAAGGAACTAAAAATCTAATTGATCTTGCTTTGAAATTTGCAGTAGAAGCGTTTGTGATGATTTCAACTGATAAAGCAGTGAATCCTACAAACGTCATGGGAGCCAGTAAACGAGTTGCGGAAATGTTGGTATTGCAAGCCGCTCAAGTCAACCAGAAACGTTTTGTCGTGGTTCGGTTTGGCAACGTATTGGGCAGCCGAGGTAGTGTTGTCCCCACTTTCAAGCAACAAATTGCTGAAGGGGGTCCTGTGACTGTTACCCATCCTGAAGTGAGTCGTTACTTTATGACAATCCCAGAAGCAGTTCAACTTGTGCTTCAGGCTGCTGTGGCCAGTCACGGGGGTGAAGTGTTGATGCTCAAAATGGGTCAATGCGTCAAGATTGTTGATTTAGCAAAAGAAATTATTCGCCTATCGGGCTATAAGGTTGGTAAAGACATGGAGATTGTCTTCACAGGGCTACGACCTGGCGAAAAGCTATTTGAAGAATTGTTGATTCCCGGTGAGCAATATGAACCAACCGACCATGAAAAGCTAGTTGTTGTTAAAAATGCTAGTCGGCTTATTCCTAATCATCTCAACGATACTGTAGAAACCCTTTGCAAAGCCGCAATTCGTCATGATTTCGGGACTATTAAATATTTACTAAAACAACTAGTCCTTGGCTATAACCCGCAACATTCAGGCTCTGTTACTCCAGCAGGAAATTTCAAAACATCAGCAGAACACAGTCAAGCTGCCTTTAAAGCTTCGGGCAGAAAACTACCGAGCATGGGTTCCAAATCAAACGGCTCTCTGAAAAGGAGACTGAAAATTGAGGTGCATCCTCAGCCGGATTGGGAAGACGAAATGTAATTCGAAGTGGTCCTCGATTTCATGTAAATCCACATCCAAGCATGGGCATTCAGATGGGATGATAACGATGAAGCTCGGCAAAATGGCACGACAATCTTAGCCGTAAATCGATACACTACTCCATACGCTCTACCGATTAGTTCTTTAAGGTTTAGTTTAGGCGACCTTGCTTTTTGCACCTTTCTCTCTACATTTATCAATGGATTGGTCAACGGCCGTTATTGAAAATCTACAGTTTTATCATGAACACGCCCATCTTTAGAAGGTCAATTCAATCGGGTTTTTACTTAACGGTATTAACTGTTGGACTTTTAACGAATATTCGCCCAGGAAACGCTCAATTGACTGCTCCGCTGAGTAACTCAGACGCAACTGTTCAAAGCAATCCTCCTCTTCAGGTAGATAGGGTGACTCGGGCAGATAGGGTGCAGTCGCATGTTGTCGAACCGTCGGCTCAGGAAACTGAGGCTTATACGTTGGGAGCAGGCGATCGTATTCACCTGGATTTCCTTAATATCCCTGAGTACACCGGGGATACGCAAATCCTCACCGATGGGACCCTCAATCTGCCGTTGCTTGGTTCTCTTGCAGTTCAGGGTATGACGCTTAAAGAGGCATCCAATGCGATTGCTGCGGCATATCGCCAACTGTTACGAAACCCGACTGTAACAGTTAGTCTCATCCGCCCCCGACCGCTACGGGTGAGTATTGCAGGCGAGGTTAACCGTCCAGGCTCCTATGCTATACCCTTAACCCCAGAACCTGGGGGAACCGACGAACCTCAGTGGCCAACTGTGACTCAAGTTATCCAAAAGGCGGGTGGAATTACCCAGCAGGCAGATGTCGGCAACATTCAGATTCAACGCACTCAGCGATCGGGTGCGCCGCAAGAAATTACCGTTAACCTGTGGGAGCTGATACAACAGGCGGATTTGAGCCAGGATGTCACGCTGAGAGACGGCGATCATATTCTGATCGCTACTGCCAAATCGATTCAACCTGCCGAAGTCACTCAGCTCTCTAGTGCCAGTTTTTCTCCCGACACCATTCAAGTTAGTGTCATTGGCGAAGTAGTAACCCCTGGGGTGGTTAAGGTACCACCTAATACTCCTTTAAATCAAGCTTTGATGGCAGCGGGTGGGTTTGATCAGCGTCGGGCTAGAACTAGTCGTGTTGACCTGATTCGCCTCAATCCAGATGGCAGCGTCACCAAGCGCACTGTGGCGATCGACTTTGCTCAAGGCATTAATGAAGCATCTAATCCACCTCTGCGGAATAACGATGTGATTGTGATTGGACGATCGGGCTCGGCGCGTTTCTCTGATTCACTCGATAATATCTTTGGAACGGTAGGACGATTTTTACCATTCTTTACTTTGTTCTAAATTGATCCTCAAAAAATTTACATGAAGCTGTTTGAAATTAACTGCTCTATTGGCGTCTTCATCGTCATTTCTTCTTAAAAACCTCTTCAATTTACCTTTGAGCCATGAATGCGGAAAATGCTGTATCTTCCATTAGCCTCCAGCAGTACTTGCATGTTATAAAGCGACGTTGGCTTCCCGCATCTGTCGTTTTTGCTTTGGTGGTTGCCCCTGCTTTACTATTGACTTACTTAGCCAAGCCTGTTTACGAAGCCGAGGGAAAATTACGATTTAAGGGTAGGAGTTTAGCATCATCGTTAACGGAGCTGGGGGACGGTAACAAGGCCATTGAACCTTTAATGAAGGAAAGTAATCCTTTGAGTACTGAGATGGGGATTATTCGCGCTGTTCCAACATTACAAGAAACAATAGAGCGCCTGAATTTGAAGGATGAAAAGGGTAAACCACTACAGCGATCGCAACTTTTAAAGAATCTGAGATTAGTGAATGATTTAGGGACGGATCTCCTAACCATTACCTATCGAGATCAAGATCCTAAACGAGCAAAAGCAATTGTTGATACGCTCATCGAAACCTACTTAGAAGAGAATTTGCGTTCTAGTCGGGCTGAAGTGACTACTGCCCGATCGTTCCTTTCTGGTCAACTGCCTGCTGCCGAGGCCCGGGTGCATGAGCTTGAACTAGAATTACGCCGCTTTAAAGAGCAGTATCAGGTGGTCTCAATTGAAGAAGAGGGGCGATCAGCCATAACAACGTTGGCAGATTTGCAGCATCGCATTGCCGAAAAACAGTCCGAACTGTCTAGTGTAGAGGCCGAATCAACAGAGTTCCATAACCAGTTGGGCATGGATGTGCAACAGGCCGCGACCCTAACTACATTGAGCCAGTCGGCAGGGGTACAGAAAGTTTTAGAAGACTTGCAGGGTGTGGAATCTCAACTGGCCGCTGAGCGGGTACGCTTTCAAGATAGCCATCCGGCTGTCACAGCATTACTAGAAAAAAAGGCAAATTTGGAATCTTTACTAAATCAGCGGATTGCTCAAACGCTTGGCAGCTCAAAATCCATCCCGATTGGAGCTCTTCAAGCGGGAGCGTTTAGATCAGATTTAGCTACCGGCTTTGTACAGACGCAAATACAGCGGGCTGGACTGGAAAATGAATTGATAACTTTGTCCAATGTTGAACGCGCTTACCAACAGCGGATCAATGCTTTGCCCGGAATTGAGCAAGAATTGCGGGAATTAGAGCGGAAGTTAGACGCAGCTCAAACAACATATTCTCTGTTATTGAAGCGTTTTCAAGAAGCACAAGTTGCAGAAAATCAGAATATTGGCAATGCCCAAGTTGTTCAAACAGCTGCACTGTTGGAGGATCCTGTTGCCCCCAACATACTTTTGAATCTTGCAGCTGGAGGAGTTGTAGGAGCATTGTTGGCGATCATCACGGTTCTTCTTTGCGAAGCTCAAGATCAGTCTATTCGCACTATCCAGGAAGCTAAGGATCTCTTTGGTGATATTCTGCTGGGGATCATTCCTTTACATCAACGAGATAGCTATGCGATTCAGCGTCCAGGTAATAGTACCGAACAGGTTTCACCCGATGTTGTAATGTATCATGCTCCTGGTTCGCCAACTAGCGAAGCATATCGAATGTTACAGGCAAATCTACGTTCCATTAGCGTGAACAAAGGACAGAAGACTATTATCGTCACCAGTTCTATTCCAAGAGAGGGGAAATCTGTTGTATCGGCGAATCTGGCCTTGGCACTAGCGCAAACGAATCGCAGAGTACTGCTGATAGACGCAGATATGCGCTGTCCACGCCAGCATAAGCTTTGGGGATTGAGCAATGGAATTGGACTGAGTCAGGTTTTAACAGCCCAGAGCGATCTAGAGTCCGCCATTCAATCGGGCAGAGATCTAGATGTTTTAACAGCAGGTTCGTCTCCTGCTCATCCCTCAACATTACTGGACTCAGAACGAGCGACAGAATTGTTGCATGCGTGTTCCGAGCGCTATGATTTTGTCATCATCGATACACCTGCCTGGAATGTTGCAGCGGATGTTGCCGTTTTAAGCCAAAAAGCAGATGGTGTGCTGTTTGTTGTGCGTCCGGGGGTCATTGATGCAGACAGTGCCAGATTCGCGAAAGAATCATTGAAACAGTCTAATCAGAGCATCCTGGGATTAGTGATCAACGGCGCGTCACCGATGTCGGATAGTTACACCATTGACAAGAAATACTATTCAAAAGCGATCACGTCTGCCCAAATACCAGTAGCTAGGACGAACGGAAGTCGGATCGGTGTTTAGAGTAAGACTGAGTTCAGTCAGCAAATCCCTTTATTAGACTATTGAGCATCATTCAAGATTCTTGCAGCAACTATATGCACGATAAGCAGTTCCTTACCGCTCTTAAATCGATCGCCAAACAGTTTATTTGCCGCAGAGATAAGTGGTCGATCGGCATCTATCGAGGGGATTCTCCATTTAATTTTATTGCTCCTGAAGGCATCAAAAATCCGGTTCTCACGGCTGAGGATGTTACTGATGTCAATGCTTATATGGTTGCCGACCCATTTATGGTTTGGGAGCAGGAGCAATGGTATATGTTTTTTGAAGTGATGGATGATCGCGATCGTAAAGGGGTAATAGGGCTTGCAACTAGCCGTGACGGGTCGAAGTGGACATACCAGAAAATTGTTTTAAATGAACCTTTCCACTTATCCTATCCCTATGTTTTCAAATGGAAAGAAGATTACTACATGATCCCAGAAAGTTATCAAGCAAATGCTATTCGTTTATACAAAGCTACTAACTTTCCTGCTCAATGGTCATTTGCTAAAGACTTACTGAATGGAAGTGATTATGTAGATTCTTCAATCTTCCAATTTAATAACCACTGGTGGTTGTTTACAACCTCAACCCAAAGCGATATTTTGCGTCTTTACTATACCAGTGATTTACTGGGAGATTGGATTGAACACCCTAAAAGTCCTATTATTCAAAGCAATGCACACATTGCTAGACCTGGAGGTAGAGTTATAGTATGGGGAGACAAAATTGTTAGATATACTCAGGATGATGCGCCTCACTACGGCAACCAAGTGCGAGCTTTTGAAATTACTTTATTGACAACAGCCCACTATCAAGAAAAGGAAATTTCAGGCAATCCCATCTTGAAAGCCAGTGGATCAGGATGGAACCACACCGGAATGCACAATATCGATCCCCATCAAATTAATCAAAATGAATGGATCGCTTGTGTAGATGGATATCGAATAGTTAAAAGCTTTTTAAATTCAGATTTTGAATTTGAACTCAAATTAATCTTGAAACAACAGATACAAAAAATTTATAGGAAGAATTTGGTAATCACTCAAAAATGATCTCTTATCAACAAGTGATTTGTTTTTACAAGTAACATGGGGAATCAGAATGGTAAGTACGAGGGGTAAACTTGTTTCTATAGCAGAAGTTTGGTGTAAAGAGGAAACCAAAAATAAGCCCAAGGCAGATGTCATCTACTATTTTCTGCAAGAGAAGCCCATTGAAGGCACTCAATGTCATGAATTCTACACAATAGAAATTGATTTGACCCAGAGTGAGGAGAAACTTTGGGACGATATTTCTAAGAATGATAAATATAAAATCAGGAGAGCCAGGGATAAAGATGGACTTATCTACAAATATTTCAATGTAATCGATGACGATATATTAGAGGAGTTTTGTGATTTTTTTAATCACTTTGCTTATAGAAAAGGATTGAAGTCTATTAAAAAAACACGCCTAAAGACCTTCGTAGAATCCGGATCTCTAGTTCTTTCAAAAATTAGCTCAGATGATGGTACTACGTTAGTTTGGCATTCGTACTACTATCAAGAAAGCCGCGTGCATCTTCTACAATCTGCTTCAGCAAGACATGAGGCTAATACCAACTTTAACTCTATGATAGGACGGGGTAATCGCTATCACCATTGGAAAGATATTTTAACCTTCAAAAATCTAGGCATTCCCATTTATGATTTTGGAGGCTGGTATGCTGGGAATACCGATCAAGAAAGGTTAGGCATCAATCAATTCAAGGAGAAATTTGGAGGAGAGATAGTAAAGAGCTTCAACTGTAGTTACGGCAGGACATTCAAAGGACGTGCATATCTACACTTGCAGAAAATCTTACGAAATTAGCAGCTGAAGATAACAAGTAGATGCAAAAACATAAGCCACTGACATTACTCAGCAATTTCTCCTGGACTTTCGCTGGAAATACTGTTTACGTAACTTGCCAATGGGGCATGTTGGCGTTACTAGCTAAGTTGGGTACACCAGAGATGGTGGGACAATATGCTTTGGGCTTAGCAGTTACAGCACCAGTTTTAATGTTCACAAATCTGCAACTGAGAAGCATTCAGGTGTCAGATATGAAGCGTGAGTTTTGCTTTGGCGACTACCTTGGATTAAGACTGATCGGAGGAGGAGTAGCTCTCCTTTCTATTTTAGGAATCATCCTGATTACAAAATACCGTTGGGAAACATCACTCGTCATTCTCATTCTTGGAGTTGCCAAAATAGCTGAATCTATTAGTGATATATTTTTTGGGCTGATCCAGAAGCACGAGCGGATGGATTTAATCGCTCGCTCATTAATGATTAAAGGATTTCTATCTCTCTTGATGTTGAGTATTGGACTCTCTCTGACAGGCAGTGTATGGGGGGGAGCGATGGGAGTAGCGATTGCCTGGACTTTAGTATTAATTTTATACGATATTCGTAATGGGGTAATGATCTTAAAGTCTTACCCACAAACTTGGGAAGGGACTGTAATTGAGGAGCTAGGAGCAATGGCTCTCCGCCCCCATTGGCACGTGAGGAGCCTGCGTAAACTCGTGTGGCTAGCTTTACCGATGGGGTTCGTCATGATGCTAGGTTCACTCAATACAAGTATTCCCCGGTATTTTATTGAACGATATTTAGGGGAGCGAGAACTCGGTATCTTCTCGGCTTTAGCTTATCTAATCGTAGCAGGGAGTATGGTAGTCAATGCCTTGGCAGAGTCAACTTTCCCGCGTATGTCGAAATATTATGCAACGGGCAATCGCTCTGGTTTCTCTACGCTTCTCCTCAAGCTAGTAGGGATTGGTGGATTACTGGGCATTACCGCTATTTTGGTTGCTCTCATCGCTGGACGGGAAATTTTAACCTTTGCCTATCGATCGGACTATGCTGAATACAAAGACTTGTTTGTGTGGTTGATGGGGTCTGCTGCAATTAGTTTTGTATCTTCCTTTTTAGGCAATGCAATGACAGCAGCTCGATACTTTCGGATTCAGATACCTTTATTACTTTTAGTGACAACGACTTCAGCACTCATTAGTCTCTGGTTGATCCCAATTAAGGGACTCCAAGGCGCAGTAATTGCACTGATCTTTTCGGCTTTGGTGCAATTTGTGTTTAGCTTGGCAGTTATTTTTCATTCACTCTATAAGCTCAATGATTATGCAGGAGAATAACAAAAATCAGATTGATTACTCTCCAATTCGTGTGCTTCATGCAGTTGGAGGCATGACTCAAGGAGGAACAGAAACATGGCTCATGAATGTTCTGCGTCATATTGATCGCAACCGATTTAGGATGGATTTCCTCGTTCATACAAACCAACCGTGCATTTACGATGAGGAAATTCGTCGTTTAGGAGGCAGAATCATTCCCTGTCTTAATCCTTCTAAACCTTTACAATATGCTGCCAGCTTTAACCAGGTGATTCAGCAATATGGACCCTATGATGTTATTCATAGCCATATGCATTACTTCAGTGGCTACCTACTTCGATTAGCCCACCAAGCAGGAATTCCGATTCGCATTGCTCACAGTCATTGTGCTTTATCTGAGGTCAATGCAACCTGGAACCGACGATTATATCTTGCTCTATCGAAGCTGTGGATCGATCACTATGCGACGTTTGGGTTAGGATGCAGTGAACAAGCGGCGGCTGAACTGTATGGTTTGAACTGGAAAACACATCCTTGTCGGCAAGTACTTTACTGTGGCACTGTCCTTTCACCTTTTCAGGCTTCAGTTAATTCCTCTGCTGTCCGAGCAGAATTAGGAATTCCGTCGGATGCTTTTGTTGTTGGACATGTTGGTCGATTTGCTATCGAGAAGAATCATTCCTTCCTTGTAGAAGTTGCCACAGAAACTATCCAGAGAAATCCAAAAACCCTCTTTTTACTAATTGGACAAGGGGCGCTCCATTCCACTATTCAACAACAAGTCGTAGACCGGGGATTAGAGAAGCAGTTTATTTTTGCAGGAAGCCGATCGGATGTTCCCCGTTTAATGATGGGAGCAATGGATGCTTTCATCTTTCCCTCACTGTTCGAAGGATTGGGTTTAGCGCTAATTGAGGCTCAAGCAGCAGGATTACCCTGCTTATTTTCAGATGTGATTCCGACAGAGGTAGATGCGGTTTATCCACTAATTCATCGGTTTTCACTATCAAAATCGCCGTCTGAGTGGGCAGAGAGGCTGTTGCAATTAAAAGGTACTCACCCAGCAATTAGTCCTGCCGAAGCTCTAGCGTGTATTGCCAATAGTCCCCATAATTTTGAGCGGACGCTACAACAGCTAGAGAGCTTTTATCAAACCCAATATGCACAAACAGTGCTGGAGTATCTAGAAAAACAACCGTTGGTGTTGAATACTTGATGAAGTAAAAGAGGGCACAATGGAACCTTTAGTTAGTATTGGGATGGGAGTGTGGAATTGTGAAAAGACACTTAAACCAGCTCTACAGTCAATCGTCAATCAAACTTACCAAAACTGGGAACTCCTGTTAATTGATGATGGCTCAAGTGATCGCACTGTGGAGATTGCACGCAGTTTTCACGATCCACGCATTCAGATCATCGTTGATGGTTTGCATAAGAATCTTGCAACTCGACTCAATCAAGCTGTTGCTCTGGGACGAGGTAAGTATTTTGCCCGCATGGATGGAGATGATATTGCTTACCCCAAACGCCTAGAAATTCAGGTGCAGTATTTAGAGGAACATCTAGACGTTGATCTAGTTGGCAGTGGAATCATTATCTTTGGTAAAGCAGGGCAACCATTCGGAATAAACTGCTCAATCACCTCCCATGCCGAGATTTGCCGTTCCCCTCGGTCAGGTCTTTATCTCACGCATCCTACCTGGATAGGCAAGATGGACTGGTTTCGCCAGAATCCGTATCGAACTTACACCATACGGATGGAAGATCAAGATCTTTTACTTCATACCTATCAAACTAGCCATTTCGCTTGTATTCCAGAGGCTCTGCTGGGCTATCGCAATGAAGCTTTATCATTAAAAAAGATTTTAATAGGTAGATATGACTTTTCAATTGCTCTGATTGAGAAGGCAGTGGTTGAGAAACAATATCTTTTTCTAGTTGGTGTACTGGAGCAAGCGATTAAGTCATTGATAGATATTTTTGCAGTTGTAACTGGATTGGAAAAAGTAATTCTACGACATCGGTTTGGGAAAAAAATTGATACTACTCACTTAATCGAATGGCAGCAAGTTTGGTCAACTTGTAATGAATCAGGAGGCTGATAGCTATAGAAGTGTATATTACCTCGGCAATTTGATAGGCTTCATTGTAAGGCGCACTTCGCGCGCCTTACAATGAAGCCCATGGGATTTAGGGATTCTCAAATATTGCCAGAGTAATACGGACCCTGATGACGGTGATTGTTCCATATCTTGCAAATGGCAAATTCAAATCTAGATGATTCTAGAAGGTTTATGATGACAGATTGGAATACTCTTTGGTTGGTCGCAGGAATTGTTCTCACTACAGCTACTCAACTTAGAGTAGCAGGAGGGTCGATCGGTCCGGGAGAAGTGATGCTGGCAATCTGGATACTGCTTGCGATCGGTCGAGTGTTAATTGCTCAATGCCATTTGATGTCACCGCTTGTTAAAGCAGTTCTTTTATTTTGGATAGCTTGCTGTCTTGCTTTAGCTTTAGGAACAGCAATTGCTAGTTCACAAGGGATTATAGCAGTCGAAGCTGATTTACAACATAATATGCAGGCGTTAATTTTCGCCTCTGCTTTTTCTCTTGTTTTTACCATCTCATTTACTTCTGTTCAAAAAATAAAGCAGGGACTTGTATACTTTACTGCCCTCATAACAATTCCTTTAGGAATTTTGTTCTTCTTCCCTTCAATATTGCCGTTTATTAATAGTCAATATGGCAATGTTCGTTTTTCAGGTTGGTCTCTTAATCCTAATCAAACTGCTTTGTCATTATTATTTATACCTTTTTTCAGCCTATATCTTCTTAAAGAGAGCCAAGATACATTTGGCAAAATCTGGTATGGGCTATTAGCGGCTGTTTCCATTTTTCTGGGAATCGCAACTCGTTCGGATGCACTCAGTTTTGCATGGGACATCGGAGCAATATGTTTGGTGATCTTTGGAATCGATCGTGTCTTTCTAAATATATTGATCAACAACATCCATTTTTCGGTGCGTCTTAATATCTATAGGCTATTAATTCGTTTATTACTACTTGCTATCGCTTTATTATCTCTTCCTGTTGTCTATTATGCAGTTTCGTCTACAGCAGTGGAAGTTTATGACGATGGAGGACAGGGGAGTGATCGTCTAAGACTGTGGGCAAATGGAATTGCTGCGTTCTCCCATTCACCCATATTTGGACTCGGTCCTGGCTCCCATTCTGGCGAAATTGGACCATTCTTAAGTCAAGAATGCCATAACACATTTATCGATTGGTTGACGAACGCAGGAAGTGTTGGTTTGATCAGCTATATTGTTCTGTTGGCATGGATAGGCTGGATGACTTGGCGAAAAGGATCCCCGATTTTACTGGCAGCAGTGATCGCTTCAGTAGGATTTGCGAGTTTTCACTACGTATTACGCCAATCTCTTTATTGGTTCTGTTTATTAACAATTGCAGAAATAACGCTGTTTTCATCTGACAACCATCGACGTTTATTGAACCAGATGATGGATCCAGAGAGAGACGATCAAGAAGGGATTGCGACGCCTGTTGTACTGACAAAGGGATTGCGATCGACTGGCTCACATTCGGTTTAATAACTACGAAAATGATAATGGATGGGATGGGGAGAAAAGGGTATGTGTGGAATTACCGGATTTTGGGATGTGACTGCGCGACGATCTACTGAAGCGATCGCCACGATCATTCAGCAGATGTCAGCGACACTGTATCATCGCGGACCGGATGATGAAGGGATTTGGATCGATCCTTCATCTGGTGTGGCTGTAGGACACCGACGATTAGCCATTTTAGATCTTTCACCTGAAGGGCATCAGCCCATGCTGTCAGCCGACGATCGCTACATTTTGGTGTTCAATGGAGAGATCTATAACTTTTTAGAATTAAGGCAGCAATTAGAACGGTGCGGACATCGATTTCGCGGTCATTCTGATACTGAGGTGATGCTAGCAAGTTTTAGCCAGTGGGGCATCCGACAAGCCGTCCAACAATTCAACGGTATGTTTGCCTTTGCGCTCTGGGATCAGCAAGAACATCTCTTACACTTAGGACGCGATCGGCTGGGGGAAAAACCGCTCTACTATGGCTGGATAGGGCAAACCCTTTTATTTGCATCTGAGTTAAAAGCCCTCTGTGCCTATCCTGACTTTGTTGCCCAGATTAACCGTGATGCACTGACGCTATTTCTGCGCCATAGTTGTGTTCCGGCACCCTACTCAATCTATCAAGGCATTTATAAGTTACCTCCTGCAACTGTTCTCACCTGGAATGGTCACGATACACATCCTACTCC
>DATNOY010000339.1:0-2372 GCA_036703495.1 Coleofasciculaceae cyanobacterium | reverse complement strand
CAGCATTGGATGGGATAGGGAGATAGAAATTTGAAAGGGGGCACAGCCCCCTTTGTTTTGGACTTAAGCTTAAGGCTGCTTAAACGGAATATCTTCGTTAATGGCCTCGATTTCTTTCTGCTCCATTTGGTTCACTTCGGCAATATAAGTCTCTAGAATTTGCGTCAGGCGAGGATTGTAGAACCGGTGTAGCGAGTAGTTGGGCGTCGCCGGAAAGCCCCGACGCTTTTTATGTTTGCCGCCCGCACCCGGATCAAAAGTTTGAATGTTATGGGCGATCGCCCAGTCGATGGGTGTGTAGTAGCAGGTCTCAAAGTGCAGGTTTTCTACATCTTGGAACGCCCCCCAGTAGCGTCCATACAGCTGGTCGCCTTTAGTCAGGCAAAAAGACATGCCGATCGGGTCGGGTTCCGACTCATGATGCACCGCAAATAGCACAACGCGATGACTGTAACGGGGGTAGAGCTGCTCAAAAAATTGGCGGGTCAAATACTTACTACCCCACCAGCCAAACTTGTCGCAGGTGTCGCTGTAAAAGTCGTACATGCTGGACAGCAAGGCTGGAGTCAGCTGTTCCCCGGTCAACGGCTGCAGGCTCAGTCCTGCTTGCGCTACTGCTTTACGTTCGCGCTTAATATTGCGTCTCTGGTTAGCATTGAAGGCTCCTAGATAATCCTCAAAGGTTTGGAAGCTTTGATTGCTCCAGATGTAGCTGTGGTGCAGCCAGCGCGTGAAGCCGCATTGTTGCTCCATAAGCTGCCGCCACTGGGGATCGGTATAGAGAAAATGGCAACCTGAGATGCGGTTGCGAACGCAAAACTGATCGATCGCCTCTACCAGTCGCTCCGTGATTTCCAGTTCGTCCTCATCCGGTGCCACCAAAAACCGATAGCCTTCTACAGGTGTAAAAGGTGACATGCCCAACAGCTTGGGATAGTAGCGAATGCCTAACCGCTGGGCTAAATCTGCCCACTGGTGATCAAAAACAAACTCACCATAGCTATGCCCTTTCAAATACAGCGGAGCAGCGGCAATTAACCTTCTGCCGTGCCTGAGGATCAAATGGCAGGGCAACCAGCCCGTTTTATCGCCTACGCTGCCAGAAGTTTCCATGTTGTGCAGCCACTCCCACTCCAGGAAAGGCGTTTTCAACGGCATGGCCAGGGCATCCCATTCGGCTTGGGGCACATCGGCAATCTTGTCGATCCAGCTGACGGTGTAGCGGGGTTGGAGTTGTTCGACCATGAGGATATGAGAGTGAGTGCTGTAGCTGGCTTCTGCAGGCTGGTGCTGAGGCAGGAGGATGGCTCCGGTTTGCCCAGAGCAATTTGCCCATAATTGCCTTCCTTTAAGTTAGTTTAATTTTTATCTCTTTGTAGGGAGTAGTGAAGAAAAACTTCCTGGTCGATCGCTTGCGCCGAGAGCAGCGTGAGGCGAGGGGCAATGCTGGCAGGAAAGCCACAGCCTTCTACAGGAGAAGGAGCCTGCCCTCCGCCTAGAATCAGCGGACAAATCGTTAGCCATAGGTCATCAATGCAATCTGCTGCCAGAAGAGATGCCACCAGCATCCCTCCTCCCGTGACTACAATCTTGTTCAATCCTGTAAGGGACAACTGCTGGAAAACAGTCTGCCAATCGACTTTACCAGAAGCTTCAAAGGCAATCATCACCTGCTGAAACTCTGGGCGATCGCGCCAAACTGCTGCACCCGCTAAACTAGTGAGCAGCCAACGGGAAACATGCTGTTGAAAGAAGCGATAGTCCGGATTCAGCTGTCCCGATTCCGAACAAACAATATGGACGGGCTGAGGTGGCTTGTGCTGCTGACGCCGTTGCTGGAGTAAACCAGGATTTGTTACGGTCAAAGTGGTGCCATAGGCCCGGAGCGTTGCCGCTCCAAACAATACCCCATCTGCCTGGGCAATCTGAGTTTCCAAATGAGATTTATCCATTGCTGACCCAAACCGAGCGGGCGATCGCCAAGCATCTGCAATTTTGCCATCTGCACTCATGGCCAACACAACCGTTGCTTTGGGCCGCTGTTCATCGTTCATCATTCATCGTTCATCATTCATGGTTCATCGCTATGTCTTTAGAATAGTTTGTGAAAGCTGGGCTTAAAGAGATTCAGCCTTCATCAACCAATCAGGAGCGCTATGTGTCACCTTATTAACAGCAGCTCCGATATCAACCTTCTGGTTGAGGTCATCATCTCTTCATAGGGATAAGCGGCTTGATTGAAGACATGCCGGGTCTATCCAGAGTAATCTGAATAATAACTTTAGAAGGGATGTATCTCTGTGCAGGGTTTGCTGCCCCAAGTTGAGAAACAGTTATGGCAATGCTAGGTCAATCCTCCTTTCGCCGCATCT
>DATNOY010000338.1:0-7370 GCA_036703495.1 Coleofasciculaceae cyanobacterium | reverse complement strand
GCTTTATCGGCACCATCAGCAGTGTTGAATTTCCAAACAGTTAATGTAGACATATTTTTCTCCTGATTGAATTTTTAGCTGCAATTTTTCTGGATCGGCTAATCCGGCTATGCGGATCTCAAGTGGACTGGCTATTGATCGCCACTACTCAACTTAAGCAAGTGGGAAATAAATTGGGATGGATTGCGTGATTGCATGTTGCTTCAATTATTTAACGAACATCAGAGCATCTGTTTCTGGAGTTGAAGTATCCAGAAAAATGGTATGGGGACGGGCTGCTATACACAAACCAATTCTCTCTTGAATTGAGTTAGATCGAGTGACTCTCCAGCCGCCCAGTTCACGCAGACAAATACGTAAAACTTCTCGAATGCCAGGTTTATCTTTGATCAATAGAATTTATTGAGTGATCATGATTTATTTCTCTATTTCATTAGAGAGAAAACAGCGTTTATCTGGGTGATTTTTCCACTTGAGTCATTATTTGAGAAGCTGTTTGAGCCTTTTTTCAACCTGAGAATGTTGGTCGAAGTCCAGCTGTAAATCTTCTAATGTTTGTCTCGCAATCGCTATCATCACCTGTGCAGTAGTGTAATCATGTTCATGTAAATCTTGCAAAGCCTGAGTTAAAACGTGAATCGTAATCTCAACACGATTAACTTTAGATAAGTCATCGCCAAACATGAAAAGAACAACTTAAGAGTTGTTGAGGTTATTTGTTTTCTACATTAGGATAAGAAAATATGAAACTGATAGGAACAGTCATTCTTCTATCTTCCAATCCAAAATTTCTGCAACCTGTCTCTCAATCGTCATCGGCTCAAAGGGTTTTATCCCGGTAATGTTTGGATCTGCAAATTGATTGCGATCGCTTCGCAGTACTTTAGCAGTCAACATAATCACTGGAACCTTTTGAGTTGCAGGATTTGCCTGAAGTTCTTTGCATACCTGAAAGCCATCTATATTTGGCATGGATATATCTAGGAGAATGGCATCTGGGGCTTCAGTCTGAGCAACATGCAAGCCCTTAATTCCTGAGTGAGCGGTTACGGTCTACGGCAAATTCTTCTAGCGATACTTGCACGACATCGCGAATATCATCATCCACAATCAGAATCTGCTAAGGATCAGAAATTAATTAAAATCGAGCTTTCAAAAATTAAGTTTTGGGTTTTATTAAATTCACGTTCCTTGGTCCCGTTCATTTAGCAACTTTTATCCTTCATCGTCAATGGCAAGACAAAGTAGAATGTGCTGCCCTCGCCCAAGATACTCTCTGCCCAGATTTGCCCACCATGTTGTTGCACAATCTTTTTACAAATCGCTAGCCCTAATCCAGTCCCTCCTTTTTCGCGAGAATCCGATACATCGACTTGCTGAAACTGTTCAAAAATAACTTCGAGTCTATCTGGGGGAATGCCACGGCCTTGATCTTGGACGATGAAGAGAATGCTAGCAGTCGGGAGTTGGCAGTTGGGAGGGGAGGAATGAGACGCTGCTTTGCCATTCCCTATTTCTGCCTTGAGCCACACTGTATTGCCGATCGATGAAAACTTGATGGCATTGCTCAGCAGATTGGTCAGGGCTTGAATAATCGCATCAGGGGCTGCCCATAGGGTTGCCGAAATGGGCATGAGAGTTAGGGTGATACCGGACTGATCGGCGATTCCCTGCACGCTATCTACAGCCTGTTGCATCAAGTCTGTAACTTGGCATTGCTCCATTACTAGCTGAACTTTGCCGGACTCTAATCGTTCTAAGGTAAGAATATCGTTGACCAGCCGCACCAAGCGATCGCTATTGTTAATAGCAATGTTCAGCATGCGGTTCGCTTTTTCCGGTCGATCGTTGAACACTCCTGAGCCTAAAATGCCGAGAGCCCCTCGAATAGAGGTTAAGGGAGTGCGGAGTTCATGACTCACCACCGAAATAAATTCGTCCTTCATCCGTTCCACTCTCAGGCGATCGCGCATGTCTTGAACATGTCCAACACAATAGAGGGGTTTTCCTTCTTGATCTAGGATGGGCGCTGCATTAATTAACACTGGAATAGCCATTCCTTGCTTATCGATGTAGCGCTTTTCGACTTGATAAAACCGAAGTTCACCCGCCATCATCTGCTCAAATCCTGCCAAATCCGCCTCCACATCGGCGGGATGGGTGATGTCTCGGAAATTAAGCGCCAATAGCTCCGCTTCGGTGTATCCCAACAGGTGACAATAGCGAGGATTCACCTTGACAAAGTGTCCGGTAGGGTCAACCAGCGAAACCCCAATTGGGGCATTTTCAAACGCTTTGCGAAATTGCTCTTCACTCGTGCGTAAGGCTGTTTCAATCCGTTTGATATCGGTAATATCCACCTCTACCCCATCCCAAACCGTGCGGCCATCGTCTAGGCGGCGGGGAACCGAACGAATCGATGACCATTGCATCTTTCCCTGAACGGTGCGATGCTGCATCTGGATTTCGACAATCGCCAGGGTTTTCAGCGACTCCTGTAGGATCTGATCGGCAAGAGCGAGCTCTTCCTCGCAACTGATATGGCGTATCGTTTGCGGATCTTTGATCACATCCTCTGGTTTGATGCCAAGTAGTTGCTCAATGCCAGCACTAATGTAGGAGTAATAGAAGCCCCGACCCGGCTCGTGGACTTGCTGATAAATGAACCCTTTCGGCAGATTGTCGCCAATGGCCCGCAGCATGGCTTCTCGTTCTTGCAAAGCTTTTTCTACCTGTTTGCGCTCTGCTAGCTCTGCTTGTAGCTTTTGATACAGGTTTGCCTGATCGATCGCGACCGCCAACTGGTTGCAGATTTGCTGCAAGAAATCTGCTTCCGCTGCTTGCCACTGACGGTAATCAGAGCAGGCGTGGACGACCAGTAAGCCCCAAACTTGTGGGGAGAGATTTTCTCCAACCTGCACAATGGGCGCAACGACTTTAGACTTAACGTTCATCGCTTGCATAAACTCAGCGAGACATGCTGACCATTTATCAGTTCCGACATTGGGTACAATCCGGGGGATTCCCTGGCTGTAGTACGCATAGCACTCGTTTGGGAAATGTTCATCCTCCCAACGCATCTGGGCCGTCACCGGATACGGGGGGACAACGGCTTCCTGAATTACCTGTCCTGAACCATCCTGGTTGAGCCGGAAGATCAAGACGCGATCGGCTTTGAGGGTTTGCTGAACCTGAATTACCGCCGTGTCCAGAATTTGCCCTAGATCAAGCGACTGACGGATGTTCTGGGTGATGGTGGCGAGTAGACGCTCCGCTTCTGCCTGGGATCGCAGCGATTGCTCTAACTGCTTGCGATCGCTAATATCCTCGACTGTGCCGACAATCCGGACGGGAACTCCAGTCTGATTGCGCAGGGGAAAGGCTTGCGATCGCAGCCAGCATCGTTCACCACTCGGACGGATAAAGCGATACTCCTGATGGAAGTTTTCGCCTTGACGCTCCCGTTCTAGCGCTGCTTCGATGCGATCGCGATCGTCAGGATGAATCTGCTTCAGCCAATGAGACATCCCTGTATAGAGAGATTGGGTGGGTATTCCCAGGATGTCTGCATAGGCCGAATTCACGTAAGAGTAATGCGCAGATTCTATTTCATAAATAAAAAAGCCTTCCTGTACCGTTTCTGCCAATTGGCGGAAGCGAGTTTCACTGGCTTGGAGTGCCGCTTCTGCCTGCTTGCGCTTTGTAATGTCTACCGAGGTGCCTACTATCTTCACCACCTGCCCTTGGGCGTTCAGGAGCGGTTCTGCTCGAGAATCCAGGTAACGAATGGAACCATCGGGATGCACCACTCGCAGATCGAGGGCATAGGGAACCCTTTGGGTGATCGTCTGCTCCCGGCTATGTTGGAGAGCAGCCCGATCATCAGGATGCACGATTTCAAAAAGTTCAGCCAAACTGGGGGCAGGCTGCGTGGGAGCCACCCCCCATTGTTGGTACGAGATGTCTGACCAAGTGCGCTTCTGGCTCTCAAGATCAAACTCCCAATAGCCCACCTGAGCCACCTGCTGAGCCATGGCTAGACGGGCTTCACTAATCCGCAAGGCAGCTTCTACCTGATGACGCTGGGTCAAATCCCGAATTACGACTAGCACCTCGTCGGGGTTGAGCGGCACAACTCTCGCTTCTTGCCAGAGGTCTTGCCCTTGCACCAACAGGGGAAATTCATACACTTGCACTTCCCCCGTTTGTAACGCCTTAGCGGCGGCAGCCAATCGCTGTTCTGCCGCTTCAGGGGGCAGAAAGTTGCGAATGTTTTCCCCTAACCTAAAATTCGGAAAATCTATTGGGAAAGCGGTTGTCGGCTTGATGTCTAGGTAGGTACCATCTCGATGCATCCTAATAATCAAATCTGGCAAGGCATCTAGAATGGCGCGATTAAAGGTTTCACTTTGTCTCAGTGCTGCTTCTACCTGCTTAAGTTTTGTGACGTTGAAACTGAACCTGTATCCCCCAATATCTCCACCAAAATGCAGCCGTGGTGGAGCCAGCCAAAATATGATTAAAAGACCGAGTCCTACCGCAAGCAGCAGCAGCAGTCCAGCCAACGGTAGCGCTTGTAAGCTATTGTTACTGATTGCTGCTACGAAGCCAGATGCTGAAATCATGGCAGGTTAAGGGCAACTTAAGCCTGATGCCATTTGGGCTTCAGCCGCTTCGACTGCCGCAACCTGAGGGGCAACCGAGGCAGACGCCTGATTGAGCGTTGCCGTATTGGGAACGGCTGCCACAGCTTTGTCTAGGTTCTTGTAAGCCTTCTCTAGATCTTCTGATTTTGAATTTTGGACATTTTTCGCTGATGTCTTAACGTCAGCAAATGTTGCTTTGACCTGATCTTGTGCCTTTCTAAAATCACCAACAGTAGAACTAGGACTCATACTTTTGAGTGTAGCGACTGCGGTCTTAAATCTCGCTAAATTGGTGCAGAGTTCCGCTTTCTTATCCTGAGTGGTTGGAACTTGAGTTGACTGGGAAGACCCACTTGTGCAGTTGACCAATAAAAGCATGGGTAGCCCAGCTATGAGAAAACTAAATACACGATTGGAGATCATAATAAACTTAATTTTTTTAACGGTTTTAAAACAATGATGAACGAGTAGTAAACCTTCAGAAGGTCTACCCTGCGAATTGTAGTCAACGGTTATATGAAACTAATAGGAAGCTACTGGATATCGTGCAATGTAGCTTAATTGATAATCCTCAAGAGCGACAGCCATCCGGCTAAAGTGCACCTCTGAATATTGTCAGGAACCGGAGAAAAAGTTTCAACTCGGTTTAGCTTTTGACATGTATCAGGGACTCTCGGCCGTTGCCCGCGATAGCGCAGAGTCTCCGTCGCATTTCTGAGTCCATCCCCTGCCCACAACCAACCTGGACTTTTCCACTTTAAAAGCCTGGTTTCGGCAGTTTATTGAACAGCGCGATCGCGAGGCAGCTGAACGGTGTTTGGTGACAGCAGTACATGAATTTTATTGGATTGAAAGATTTCTAGCTCCTTTGCGCAAAGTCCTGTACAGGCTGTTGCAGCCGCACAAATAGGGCAATGATTTTCAATCAACAGAAATGATTCATCTGCCTGAGCCTGTACTTCTGCCATGTAGCCTTCATGCGTGCAGATTTCGACCAGTTTATTCAAGCGTTGCTTCAGCGATCGCTTGCCTTTGATTTGCTGAGTGTAGCCGTCTAGCTGGTGTTGGGTACGCACTTCCAATGGCTGAGGCTAACGGTGCTCCGCGTGCGGGCTTTCCAGGATAAAAAGCTAAAGTAGATTGGTCGGAAAAATTTTTGTCAGTAATGAACTTTTCTTTATGTGTCTGGTTAAAGCAGTATCCTATGTTGGTTGGGGGCGTGCTGCTCGCAAGCGCTATGACTGCCTGTAGTGCCCCTCCTATCCAGCCTAGCGAGAATACCGCTACAAGTCCGATCGCTTCTAGTCCAACACTGTCGCCAACTGCTCTGCCTCAAAGCACCTTTAGCCCGACTGCGTTACCGGTCTCTCCTAGACAAAGCGCAGCTAGTCTGGAGCCGATGCAGCAGGCAGCAGTCCAGGTCATTCAGGATTATTACAACGCGATCGCCCATCGCAACTATAAACAGGCTTATTTGGCCTGGGATGGAGAGGGTGCTGCCAGTCAGCAGTCGTTTGAGCAGTTTAAGCAGGGTTTTGCCGATACTGCATCTACTGCTGTGGCGGTGGGAGAACCCGGTAGATTAGATGGGGCGGCAGGCTCATCTTATATTGAGATTCCAGTGACGGTGACTGCCACAACGACAGCGGGAACTCAGCAGCGATTTCGCGGTAGCTATGTTTTGCGCCGAGTGAATGACGTTCCTGGCTCAACTGTAGAACAGCGTCAATGGCACCTCTACTCGGCGAATATTACGCCAGTTAGTCAATGATCTATAGTAAATGATGAATGAGAACGGGTTGGGGAACGTTGTCCTGAAGCAGCGGGCAGTGCCCCCGCCGCTCGCTGCTTATCACTCATTTGGGATTTCTCATAGAAGCCAGGTTCGAGGCGCGATTAGGGCGCTTGAACGCCCTGACTCAACCGCTTGGACATAGAGTGGGTCAAATCGTGGAGCAGCAGGTATAAACAGGGAATGATAAACAGCGTCAGCAACGTGGCTAATGACAGCCCTGAAAAGACCACGATGCCCAAGGGTTGCAAAAATTCACCCCCTTGTCCTAGTCCCAATGCTAAAGGAAACATGCCCAAGACGGTGGTGATGGTGGTCATGAGGATGGGGCGCAGGCGCTGAGGGGCAGCTTGAATCATAGCGGCTTTGCGGCTAATGCCTTGGCGATCGCGAATTTGATTGGCTAGTTCAACCAGGATGATGGCGTTGTTAACGACGATACCGACTAGCAATACAACGCCGACAATTACTGTTGCACCAATGGCGGTATCGGTCATATACAGCCCCAAGATGCCGCCAGCGAGTGCTAAAGGAATGGTTAGCATGATCACCAGGGGATCTATCAGCGAGTTGTACTGGACGGCCATGACGACAAACACCAGGAACGCTGCTAGCCCCCCTAAGATGGGTAGGGAAGACTGGAGCTGCTGATTGGCGGCGGCGGCAGCACTGGGCAGTGGGCTGATGCCTTCGGGTAGGTCTAGATTGGCTAAGACGGATTGGACTTGAGCTAGAGCTTCCCCAAGGCTGGCTCCTTCGTTGAGGTTGCCTGCTATCAGGAAGACCTGTCGTTGATTGATGCGCTGAATTTGTCCGGGTGTTTGGCCTTGGCGGATGTCGGCTACATCGGAGAGGCGAATCTGACGATTGTTGGTGACAAATAGCGGCAAGCGTTCTAGCTGAGCGGTATTGCGGATATCGTCCTGATTCAG
>DATNOY010000337.1:0-6508 GCA_036703495.1 Coleofasciculaceae cyanobacterium | reverse complement strand
GTGCGGCTCAACGTTTGGGATTTTGGCGGGCAAGAAATTTATCATGCCACCCATCAGTTTTTTCTGACCAAACGCAGCCTCTATTTGCTGGTGTGCAACTGCCGCACCAGCGAAGACCAAAACCGGATTGAGTATTGGCTGAAGCTGATTGAAAGCTTTGGCGACCAGTCTCCCGTGATCATCGTTGGCAACAAAAAGGACGAACAGCCGCTCGATATCAACCGCAAAGCCCTGCGCGATAAATATCCCAACATCAAAGCCATTCTAGAAACCTCCTGCCAAACCAAGGACGGCATTGATGCCCTGCGCGAAGCCATCACTCAAGAAGTGGCTCGACTCAGCGATGTCTACAACCTGCTGCCGCTCTCCTGGTTTGAGGTCAAAGAACATCTAGAAGCAATGAAGCAGGACTGCATTACCTACAACGAATACATTGGCATTTGCTACGGCAAAACCATTACCGAAGAACACAACCAGGAACAGCTGATCAACCTGCTGCATAACCTCGGCTTGGTGCTAAACTTCCGCGATCATCCCATCTTGCAATCCACCAACGTCCTCAACCCCAACTGGGTGACTCAGGGCATCTACGCTTTGCTAAGTGACGAACCCCTCAAAACCGAAACCAAAGGCATCCTCACCTCAGCCGATCTCAGCCGCATCCTTGACCCACAGCGCTACCCCAGCCAGCGCCATTCCTACCTTACCGAGCTGATGAAAGAATTCCAGCTTTGCTTTCAGATCGATCGCCCCGCCCTTGAGCGCGATCCAAAGCCCAAATTCTTGATTCCCGGACTGCTGCCCAAAGACGAACCCCAAGACACCGATTTAGCAGGCGACACCCTAGAGTTTCAATACCACTACCGCATCCTGCCCGAAAGCATCATTTCCCGCTTCATCGTTCTCACCCACGAAAAAATCCATAACCACACCTACTGGCGCAGCGGCGTCATGCTGCACTACACCGAAGCCAACGAACCCTGCAACATTGCCCGCATCAAAGCCGATCCCGAAGACAAAATCATTTTTATTTCCATCAGCGGTCGCGAAACGATGCGGCGATCGTTCCTCTTTTATATCCGCGAGGTGTTCAACCGCATCCATAATTCTTTCGCCAATCTGGAAATCACCGAATACGTCCCCGTCCCCAACCATCCCAATCATCCCCCGTTGGACTACCAGGACCTCTTGGGATTGGAAGAAATGGGCGAGACTACAGTCACAATCGGCAAGCTCAAACTCAAAGTCAACCTGCGTCAACTTCTGGATGGCTACGAATCGATCGAAGCTCGGCAACGGCAGCGCATGGGCGATCGCGAAGCAGAGCATCATCACTACTACTATGGTGACGTGATCCAGGGTGATAAAGTTGGGAACGATAAAATCGGCAGCGACAAAATTGGGCGCGACAAAATCCAGGGCAAGTAACATCAGATGCAGCTTGAGTTTGAGTGGGATGACAACAAAAGCGATCGCAACTTCAAAAAACATGGTGTCCGGTTTGAAGAAGCAACGACGGTTTTCCTCGATCCCAATGCAGTCACGCTCTCTGATACTCTCCACTCCACCGAAGAAGACCGCTATATTGAGATTGGGCTTTCATCAAGGGGACGGCTGCTGTTAGTGGTATACGCAGAGCGCGGCTCCCGCATTCGGATTATCAGTTCTCGCCTATGCACTCCCAGAGAGGCAAGATTCTATGACCCAAGCTGACGATCGTCTTTCTAAACTCAATTCTCACGGGAACGCAGAACCAGAGGATGACATGCTGCCAGAATACGACCTGAGCCAGTTGGGTAAAGGTGTTCGAGGCAAATACGCTCAAGCTCTCCGCCAAGGCTATTCTGTTACCGTTCACCATGCAGATGGCACTTCAACTACCCAACATGTTCCACCCAATGATTCTATGAGTAACGACAAAAACTACAATTGGTACGGCGATCGCGTCAATGGTGACAAAATCGGCGGTGACAAAATTGGTGGCGATAAAGTCCTGGGCAACAAAATCACCCACTACAATAGCCAAAACCTGGCTCAAGCTGCTCAAGAGATCAAAAGCCTGCTGGATCAACTCGATCGAGACTACGATCGCACCACTCCTACCGGGCAAGCCATGATCAGCGCTCAAGCGATCGCCTCCATTGAAAAGAATCCCACCCTCAAAGCCCGCATTATCAATGCACTGAAAGAAGGCGGCACTACTGCCTTAGAAGAAGCGATCGATCATCCTGCCATCAAGCCCGTGGTGGCTCTGCTGAAAGGTTTTATGGATGCCTAATAAGTTGTCAAACTCAAGGCGATCGCTCCTCCAATATCGCTAATGCCTCATCGCGGATACTGCACAGAACCAGCTGATCTGGATGAATTCACCAGACGTTAAAGCAATATGATCTTGAGGCTGGGCCGTGATCCGTCCACGCTACACTCGGAACAGCCCTTTACCCTGTTGCTGTCATGCCCAATCGCCTTGCTCAAGCCCAGAGTCTCTACCTGCGGAAACATGCCGAAAACCCGATCGACTGGTGGACTTGGTGTGACGAAGCCCTAGAGAAAGCGCAGCAGGAAAACAAGCCGATTTTTCTGTCGATTGGGTACTCCAGCTGCCACTGGTGTACGGTCATGGAAGGTGAGGCGTTTTCGGATTGGGAAATTGCCACCTACATGAACGATAACTTTATCCCGATTAAGGTCGATCGCGAAGAGCGTCCGGATATTGACAGCATTTATATGCAGGCTTTGCAGCTAATGACGGGGCAGGGCGGCTGGCCGCTGAATGTGTTTTTGTCACCCCACGATCGCCTTCCCTTTTATGGCGGCACCTATTTTCCCATGCAGCCCCGCTATGGCAAACCAGGATTTTTGCAAGTCTTGCAAGCGCTGCGGGCCTTTTATGACACCAATACTGAAAAGCTACAGTCCATTAAGGGCGAGCTGCTGAGCAAGCTGCAGCAGGCAACGGTAATCCAGTCGCAGGTGGAACTGAACAGCGCCCTGTTGCGGCTGGGTTTGGAGTACAGTGCTGGCATTATTGGGGCAGTCGGCATGAGCCCCAACGGCTTCCCGATGATTCCCTATGCTGAGACTGCTCTGCGGGGAGGACGCTTCAACTTTGAGGATGCCCGCTATGATGCCACGGCAGTCTGCCAACAGCGTGGGTTGAATTTGGCTTTGGGAGGGATTTTTGATCACGTTGGCGGAGGCTTCCATCGCTATACGGTTGACCCTAACTGGACGGTGCCCCACTTTGAAAAAATGCTCTACGACAATGGCTTAATTGTGGAATACCTGGCTAACCTATGGGCCAGCGGCATTCAAGAACCGGCCTTTGAGCGGGCGATCGCCTTAACGGTGCAGTGGCTGAAACGGGAAATGACGGCTCCTCAAGCCTATTTTTATGCGGCGCAAGATGCCGATAGCTTTGTGACGGCAGAGGCGGCTGAGCCTGAAGAAGGGGCATTCTATGTTTGGCGCTATGCCGAACTAGAGGCGCTGCTAACGCCCGCTGCCCTCGCCGAACTTTGCGAACAGTTTACCGTTACTCCCTCAGGTAACTTTGACGGGCAGAATGTCTTGCAACGTCGCCATCCGGGCCAGCTTTCCGCTAGTCTGGAAGCTACCCTGGCTCAGCTGTTTGCGGTTCGCTATGGGGCGGAGGCGATCGCCACCTTTCCTCCTGCCCCCAACAATCAGGTCGCCAAAACTCAGACCTGGCCCGGTCGGATTCCGGCCGTCACTGATACCAAGATGATCGTTGCCTGGAATAGCCTGATGATTTCAGGACTGGCGCGGGCAGCCGTTGTATTCCAAAACCCAGAGTATCTGGAGTTGGCTGTCCAGGCAGCTCAGTTTATTTTGGATCACCAATGGGTGGATCAGCGGCTGCATCGCCTGAATTATGATGGGCAAGCCGCTGTGATTGCTCAATCCGAAGACTATGCGCTGTTGATTAAAGCCCTGCTTGACCTGCATCAGGCGAGTCTGGGGCTGGCTGCCGCCGCTGCTTCGCCAGCCTGGCTGGCTGCCGCCCTGCGGACTCAGGCAGAATTTGACGAATTTCTGTGGAGTGTTGAACTGGGCGGCTACTACAATACCGATGTCCGCAGCGATTTGGTAGTACGAGAGCGTAGCTACGACGATAATGCTGTGCCTTCTGCCAATGGCGTGGCGATCGCCAATCTGGTGCGGTTGTTCTTACTTACCGAAGAGATGCCCTATCTCGATCAGGCGGAGCAAGCCCTGCAATCCTTTAGTGGCATCATGGCAGAATCGCCTAGCCTGTGCCCAGGGTTGTTTGTGGCTCTGGACTGGTTCCGCAATGCCACATTGATTCAGGTGAGGGCAGCTCAGGTAGCGGAGATCAGCCGCCAGTACTTGCCCACTGCTGTTTGCCAGATTCAGCCGCAGCTGCCCGCAGATATCACGGGGCTGGTCTGCCAGGGGTTGAGCTGTCAGGAGCCGGCCCGCACGCCCGAGCAATTGCAGGAACAGCTGCAGCTGAGCCTGACCCGAAATTAGCTGCCGCTGATGTCAGCTGGCTAGCCTGCGGGCATCCTCAAGAAAATAGCCTTCTTCACCCTGGCATGACTGAGCGATCGTCTCTCCCCTCCGATTCCCCTGATGCGGCTGCCAGCAACCTACAGCCGCTCTCTCAGAATGGACTGCATCCCCTGGACGCCAATCCTCAGGCGATCGCCCATGGGCTTAATCAAAAATTGCAGCCCTATGGCATCACCGTTAAGACTCAGGTGAAGCTTCATCGACTGGAGGTGTTGTTGGAAGGGGTGCCTGTACCGGAGCAGCAGTTGGCGATCGCTCTGGTTTTGGGAGAGCTAGTGCGGCTGCAATTGCCAACGTTAGAAACGGTGCGGCTGCTGGCTCGTCAGGTAGGCGTCCCAGAGCTAGCCTGGACGCAAACCTTTGACTTGCAGCCCACGCCAGCCGTTGCGTCTTCTTCTGCCCCTCTAGCCGAGTTGCGCCACCGAGCTAGCCAGGGCGATGCAGGAGCCATGAAAACCCTGATCGATCGGGCGCTGGATCACAAACACATTACGGCTAACATTACCCAAGCAAGCGATCGGCTGCAGATTGATCTGGTTGCCGAACGTGCCCCTGATCAGGGGAGCAGCGTCACGCTGGTTTGTCGGGAGGTCAGCCATTGGCTGCCGCTGTCGCTGCCGCTGCTTTGCATTAGCGGTAGCCACAACCCCCAGCTAGAGCCAGATTGGCTCCAGAAAATCTCCTTAGAATCAGGCAGCACCCCCACCTTGCAGCAGCTAGCCCTGGGACTCAAAGCCATGCCTGCCAAACCTTCTGCCCGTCCTGCTCCTCATCCGGCTCTCTGCTCTCCTTCCCAATTCCCGCTTCCTGCTTCTCCCTCCCTCCTCAAAACAATTGCTGCTAGCCTGCTGCTGTCCAGCTTGCTGCTGCTCTCCCGGCAACTCAGCTTTCTCATCAGTCCGCTGCTGATCATGGTGCATGAGTTGGGACATGCGAGTGTGGCATGGCTATTTGGCTATGGGGCAATTCCAGCCTTTGATTTTATCTATGGTGGCGGAGTGACGATGCAAACCCTCGATCGCATTCCCCTGTTGCTCTTTGGGCTGGGGTCTGGCTTTGCTTACTTGTGCTATCGCTATCGCCACAATGACCTGACCTCACGAGTACTGTTGGCAGGGGCGATCGCCTATGCCATCTGCGCCTTTACCCCCCTCCATACGCTGTTGATTGTGGGCATGGGTCATGGCTTTGAGCTGCTGTTCGCCGGAATTTTTCTCTATCGTGCCCTCAGCGGTTGGGGTTGCCGCTACGCGATCGAGCGTCCTTTGTACGGTATGTTGGGCTTTTTCATGGTGTTTTACGACATCCGCTTTGCCTATGGGCTGCTGACCGATGCTGAGCAACGGGCAATTTATGAAGTGGGCAAAGGCAGTATTGTAGACAACGACTTTGTCCGTTTGGCGAACGAGTATTTCCAGGTGGATTTGTCGGCCATTGTGATGGGTTTCCTGCTTTGTGCTATCGCCACACCGCTGATCACCGGGTTGTTGTTTCGCTATCGGGTCATCCTGCTGTACGGGTTTAGCCGACTCTTCTTGACCCTGAAAGACTGACGATATGACTTATAACTCAGTGCTACTAACCAGTAGACCTCGGCTTAAATTCAACGACCGTTTGGAGTGTGAGCGTCTCGCTCACGCGGGCAAGATGCCCGCGCTAGGGTCGCTCAATTTCCGCCATCTCGTACTAGGGTGTACGCACTCAGATTACGGTAAGAGAGGGACTGTGCACTCAGCCAGGAGTTTTCCGCGCATCCCGTCTCATCTTGATGGGGACTGCTATGAAACCAGAATATTTTTTGCAAACCTTGCGAAGCGAAGCTTGCAAAAATATTCTGTACTGCAGTAATTGAGAACAGCTATCGGGCTTGATGGAGGTGAAGCAATGGGTATCCAGCTAGAGCAAGTTGTGCCTTGGGGGCGATCGCTCGATGAGTATGTGCGGATGTTTA
>DATNOY010000336.1:0-3940 GCA_036703495.1 Coleofasciculaceae cyanobacterium | reverse complement strand
AGACGCAGGGTAAGCAGGCGTCAAAGGGGTGGGTATAGCTTGACTACCAGATTGCGGCAGGTCAGTCCCATAGGATCCTGGATTAGAGGCTTGAGCAATCCTCAAAGGATCTGGCTGAGCTGCAGCTTGCCCCCAGGACACAGGAGGAGCGATCGCTTCCTGCGCTAAGCCATCCAATAGTTCTGACAGCCTGGCTCTAGACTGCCCCCGATTTCTATTCGCTAGCAGGGGAGAATAAGCCTGCGGATTAGCCAACTGAGATCTGAGCGGCTCTCTCTCCTTGCTGGGTGAAGGTTCAAGCTCAGCAATAGACGACACACCATACTGAACCGGCACTGCCTCAGGCTGGGCGATCGCCGCATTCACCTGCAATGGTTGGCCCAAAGGCTCAGCTTGGGAAACAGATTCCGCAGCCCGTTCAGCCGCCAACGTTGGATGAACAGACTCCACAGCTACGCTAGAACGACAGCGAGCCGATGCAGATAAACAACTATGCAAAGCAGCTCCAGCAGCAGAACTTACTGGAGCCGCACTAAACTCTGGCGTAGAGCTAATAACCGGAGGAGCAACAATAGGAGACGAAACTTCCTCAGACGACGGTAGATTGACGACCAGAGGGGGGGGCGGCGGAACCGAATAGGGCATACTATCAGAGCAACACAACAGACGGACAGCCCGAACTTCAGCACTATAGCCGTCCTCAACTACAAGCTCAAATCTAATAGGCGCAGCCCTAAAGACTTAGAGCAGGCTTCTTATTCCAGATCCCGACGATTGGGGTTACGAGCCGGATCATTTGATAGAAATCCAAAGATGAACAGTCCTAGGAAAAATGCAACAACAATGTAAACCGCGATCTTAAGGGTCAGCATCGAAAAAACTCCCGCAGCAAATTTTTCTCAAAAATTAGCCTTACTATCATACACCTTAAAGAAAGCCATACTTTTGCAAAATTGTTGAAATGGATGAGGTTTCAGGTAGGACAAGTTTTGGACGGATACTGGCTAGAAATGTTTTTCGGTACTGGAACTTTATCAGGTTCCTGGCTGCACCGGCAATTTCTCTTCTAGTCACGCTGATCAATCTGACCTAATCGCTCTGGCAAATCGACCCTATGTAGTTCTATTAAGTTCTATTTTGTAGCGCTTTGCGAAGCGAGACATTTAAGAACGCTATGATTTCAGCCCTATTAACTAACCCGGTTTAAAACTCGCCCCCGTAATTCAATTTAATTTTCCTGAAAAGTAGATATAATGGGAAACGCTGTCTAAACTGGGATTACAAGATTTTTCATGGCAAAAAAGAGCATGATTGAGCGGGAGAAAAAGCGCAAAAAATTAGTTGAGAAGTATGCTCAAAAGCGGCAAGCCTTGCAAGAGCAGTTTTCAAGCGCTTCATCTCAGCAAGAGAAGTTAGAAATTCACCGCCAAATCCAGCAGTTGCCGCGCAACAGTGCACCCAACCGTGTTCGCAATCGCTGCTGGCTAACGGGCCGCTCCAGAGGCTACTATCGGGACTTTGGCTTGTCTCGTCACGTCTTGCGGGAAATGGCGCACCAAGGATTGTTGCCCGGCGTGGTCAAGTCAAGCTGGTAAGCGATTTAGTCAAGCAGCCTTTGCAAATTCTGGAAGTTACTCCAGGGCTAAGGCTGAATAGTTTCAATTAGCTCAATACTTTGTTGTCAAGCATTAGGCATCTGAGGGCGATCGCATCTATTCGGGAGAAGCGATCGTCTTCGTTTTTATGTCTCCAAAGCTGATTTAATGGCTCTGCGTGCAGGGTGCCAGCGCAAAAGTCCAGAACTTAATGATTTTGGCAGGTCTCAACAGAGCAATGATATGCTGTTGGGCAAATATCGCTTCAATCTAGAAGAATCTTCAGGAGGTTGAGTTCGTTTGCCGTTTCTCCAACACCCGCTTGAACAGGGTCAAATTTTTCAAAGCTTAGGCGGACATTTTACCTACCGCGTGGTTGGGCCTTGCTGTCGTTTGTTTGATCGCGAAGAACTGCCTTGGCCCTGCTGCCGAATTCAATGGCGAACTAAAGAACCGAGCTGGCGGCGGATTGGCAAACGGTTTGTCCCCGATATTGCCACCAAAGGCAGTCCGTCTTATTGCGTGGAGGTTTTGGGTCAAGAATCTTCGGGACGCACTTTTGTCGTGACGCTCTATGCGGTCAAATTGCCTCAGCCATTAAAAGAATGGTGGCATACGAAACACCCGCAAGAGGCAACGAGCTTGCCGCCCATTTCAATATCTGCATCTGCATCTGCATCCGCCCTGAAGTAGTGTAGCGATTGAACTTGTTTAACCATTTTCTCGGGTTGAGGTGAAAATTAACTTTGGGGAACACTAGAAGCTAGCGCTGAGAATCTGGGGTGCAGAAACGAACTAGATATCAATGCGACATGGCGTTGTGATTGGCGATGAGGCTACTTAGCGATGAGGTTGCGTCAGAAAGCCCTATTAATTGTTGGCACCACATTGGTAGGACTAAACCTAGTGCTATATGCGATCGCCTCCCATATTTTGGTAGGCAGCTTCCGGCAGGTGGAGCAGGAAAAAACCCGCGAAACCGTCAGAAGCATGGTGCAGGCGATTGACAAACTTAGCAGTCAGTTTAACGATCGCTTTGCCGATTGGTCAGCCTGGGATGATTCCTATGCGTTTATGGCCAGTCAAACCCCAGAGTTTGAGGCAGTCAATCTCAACCCGCAGTCTTTAGCCAACATTCGCGTCAATCTGATCTTATTTGTTGACCTATCGGGACATATTGTCTACGGAACAGGGTTTGACCTCAAGACCAAGCGCTTAATTCCCATTCCAGAATCCATACGTCGGCAAGTTGTTCCAAACAACATCCTGTTAAAAAACCAGACCGCCGCCGATAGCCACTATGGACTCCTCAGCCTACCCGAAGGAGTGATGATGCTGGCGGCCCGCCCTATCGTCAACAGTGATGGCGAGGGAGCGATCCGAGGCACATTAATGTTTGGGCGCTACCTGCAGGCTCAAGAAATTGCTGAACTACCGGCAACTAAGCAGATTTCTTTAACGCTGTTTCCAACAGATGCCGTAGGGCTGCCAGCAGATTTTCAGGCAATGCGATCGCAGCTTTCTGCTCAACTGCCGATCACGGCTCAACCTTTGGGTGAAGATGTGATTGCTGGATATGCCCTCGTACCCGACATTTATGGCAACCCCTCTTTGATCTTGCGGGCCAACGCTACTCGAACGGTGTATCAGCAAGGGCAAACGGCTGTTCGCTACCTGGCCTGGTCCATTCTGGCAGCCGACATTGGTTTTGGCATTATCACCGTAATCTGGCTAGAAAAAATAGTGCTGTCCCGCCTCACCCGACTTAGCACTGAGGTCAGTCAAATCGATATTCAAGACGGTCTATCTGCCAGAGTCTCGACCTCTGGACGAGATGAACTGGCAGAACTCGGTCTGGCGATTAACGAAATGCTGAAAACCTTGCAGGAATATGAGAGCGATCGCGAAAAAGCAGCCCTTTCCCTTCAGCAAGCCAAAGAAGTGGCGGAAGCCGCCAGCCAATCGAAAAGTCAGTTTCTAGCCAACATGAGCCATGAACTGCGTACCCCCCTGAATGCCATCATTGGCTACAGTGAAATGCTTCTGGAAGAAGCCGTGGCAACAGGACAACCCAACCTGGCCAACGATCTCCAGCGCGTTCATACCTCCGGGCGGCACTTACTAGGATTGATCAACGATATTTTAGATCTGTCAAAAATTGAAGCCAATCGCATGACCTTCAGCCCAGAAACGTTTGATGTGTCTATGCTGGTTCAAGAAATTGCCACCACTATCCAACCCCTAATCAATCAAAATGCCAACCTATTAAAGATTCATTGCGCTAGCTCCTACACCATGCATAGCGACATGATGAAAGTGCGTCAATGCCTTTTAAACTTGCTTAG
>DATNOY010000335.1:0-3394 GCA_036703495.1 Coleofasciculaceae cyanobacterium | reverse complement strand
ACTAACTACAAAACCAGAAACTCATTTACCGGACACCCTAGTGATGTTTTGACAAATTTCATATTTCCCTGAATTTCCGGATCAGGGAGCAACATGGCAGAAAGGCTTACTCTGGCACTGCTTTATCCTGATACTGAGATTTTGCCCAAGTTGAGGAACGCTTTTAGCCGTAAATTCACTAAAATTCCTAGCTGCAGTGGCAAGGTTCTCGGAAAGTCCACGGAGAAAGCTGACAAGAAAGCGATCGCCCCTCACTTGATTAGAAGGGGCGATCGCTTTCTTGTCTGATAAAAAAGTCGGGTTAGCGGCGGCCGTTGCCGGCCGTCAGATCTTTAGGACGCTACTGAGGAAGCCACTTTAGCGGCTGAGCGCTGCCGCCGATTTGCAGTTACGGGGGGCTCCAGCGGGGTTTGCAGCAAAAAGAGTAAAGTGGGATTGCTTTGCAATTCACGACGCACTTGGCGACGAAGTTCAGCTTCAATATCAGCCCGTAATTTCACCCAATCCACTTCAATGACACCATTGCTCAGGGTTTGGGAAATTCCTGACCAGCGATCGCTAGCTAGCGACTGGATGATTTGAGTCGTTGTTTTTTCTAGCTTGGCTTTATCAACGGTTGTTGCCACACCTCGCAAATGCACTTCCGGTTTGGCAATCAATTCCCCTGTCCAGCCAATAGAAGCTGCCACTGTAATCACGCCATCTTCAGCCAACTGCTGCCGTTCCTTCAGAACACGATCTTGCACTACACCGGCATGAGAAGAATCAACCAACTCAATTCCAGCTTTCACCTTATCGCTAATTCGAATGCTGTCAGGTGTTAGTTCCACCACATCGCCGTTGTTGATAATCACCATATTTTCGGCTGGAACACCCACACTCTGAGCTGTCTCAGCATGTTTGATCAGCATCCGGTGTTCACCATGCACAGGCAAGAAGAATTTGGGTCGTGTCAACCCCAGCATCAGTTTCTGATCTTCCTGCGCACCATGCCCTGACACATGGATCCCTTTGTCGCGACCATAGATGACCTTCGCCCCGATCATCATCAACTTATCGATGGTGTTAACGACCGCGATCGTATTGCCCGGAATCGGGTTGGCAGAGAAAACGACCGTATCTCCCTCACGGATTTTGACTTGGCGATGCTCTCCATTGGCAATGCGAGTCATGGCTGCCATCGGTTCACCCTGAGAACCCGTGGTCAAAATCAAGACCTTATTTTCAGGCATTTTATTGACCATGTGTAGCGGCACGAACAGATCGTCCTCACACTTGATGTAGCCCAAGTTACGCGCATGGGCAATCACATTCAGCATTGAACGACCGACGATCGATACGACACGGCCTTGCTTTTTGGCAATATCCAGGATCATGTTGATCCGGTGGACAGAAGAAGCAAAGGTTGTCACCAACAACCGACCCTTAGCTTGGGAAAAAATGCGCTCAAGATTGGGATAAACCGATCGCTCAGACGGTGTAAATCCAGGAATTTCAGAGTTGGTAGAATCACTGATCAGGCACAGTACACCTTTTTCGCCATGCTCAGCTAATCGTTGAAAATCAAAGTGTTCGCCATCTACAGGCGTGTGATCAATCTTGAAGTCACCCGTATGAATCACAACGCCAACGGGGGTATGAATGGCAACCGTAAAGCTATCGGCAATGGAGTGGGTATTACGAATATATTCCACTAGGAAAGAAGAACCAATCCGCACCATGTCGCGCGGACGAACGGTACGGAGCTCAGTGCGTTCAGCAACACCCGCTTCTTCCAGCTTGTCTTGCAACAGGGCCATGGCTAACCGAGGGCCATAAATCACCGGAATATCAAATTGCTTGAGGTGAAACGCAATCCCGCCAATGTGATCTTCATGCCCATGGGTAACGATCATTCCCTTGATTTTTTCGCGATTTTCTCGCAAATAGGTCGTATCGGGTAAGACGACATTCACCCCATGCATACCATCGGTAGGAAACGCCAAACCTGCATCTAACAGGATAATTTCGTCGTTATACTCAAAAACGCACGTATTTTTGCCAATTTCATGTAGGCCGCCCAAAGGAATAACTTTTAGGGCATTGGTAGAACCATTTTGACTCATGTGTGTCCTTATCTCGTTTAAAGGGTTAAAAACTTTGTTTGGGAATAGAGGGAACAAGAACTATGGCGCAACGATAACTTTAAGAAAAGCTATGCAAGTTCTAAATAGGTGAGTATGAACAAGTTGACTAGAGAAACTTGAACTCACGGCCTGGCGCAGAAACCGCCACCTGAAATACCCAAAATATTCAGTTGTCAAGAAATCTATGGGTCGAGCAACTGCTATGCAGCGATCGCATTCCTGTGAAGAATTTACCCTGCTTTTAGTAATCCCAAATTTGCCATCACGGTTGCCAGAATTTGATCGAGATCGACCAAAGAATCTTCGAGGGGTAGGCGGGTAGAACCGACTTGCCAGCCTTGCAACCGCAGCGCTGCTTTGACAGGAATGGGATTTGCCGTGATGAAAAGCGCTTTGAACAAAGGAAAAAGTTGCAGGTGAATTTGTGAGGCAACTTTCACCTGACCTTGCTCAAAAAACTGGATCATCTGCTGCAAATGCTGCCCGACTAAATGACTAGCAACGCTAACAACTCCAGAAGCCCCAACCGCCAGCATTGGCAAAGTCAAAGAATCATCTCCGGAATAGATGTTGAATTCAGGAGAAGTCAACTGTCTAATCTGGCTGACTTGGTCAAGACTACCGCTTGCTTCCTTAATAGCGACGATGTTCGAAATCTCCGCAAGGCGAGCAACTGTTTCTGGAGACAGATTCTGCCCTGTACGTCCCGGAATATTGTAAAGCATCATCGGCAACTCAGGGCTGGCCTCAGCGATTGCCCGAAAATGTTTATACAGTCCTTCTTGGGGGGGTTTGTTGTAATAAGGAACAACCTGCAAGCTTCCATCCAATTGTAGCTTACTTGCCTTCTGAGTGGCAGCAATTGCTTCCTCAGTGGAGTTGGAGCCCGTTCCGGCAATCACTTTTGCTTTACCTGCGATCGCCTTTTGAATGACTTGAAAGAGCTGATACTCTTCATCCCAACTCAGCGTGGGCGACTCACCCGTTGTACCACAGACCACTATGGCATCTGTTCCATGGTCTGTAAGGTGAACCGCTAGCTTTTCAGCAACATGGTAGTTAACGCTGCCATCTTCCTTAAATGGCGTAATCAGAGCAGTCAAAACCCGTCCAAAACTTGTCACACTCTACTCACTCCTCATATTGAATGAAGGCATCGGACGCACCAAATCGTATCTAATCTCTGACGTCAACAGGTGAATCGGTTTCCTACCTACTTTGGTTGTCACCCTACTTTGCTACAGCTGCAACTTGTTCAGCAGGGTGGA
>DATNOY010000334.1:0-6040 GCA_036703495.1 Coleofasciculaceae cyanobacterium | reverse complement strand
GAAGGCAAAATATACACATCGGATCCCCGCAAGATCTGAATCCGCTGCTGTTCATCGGCAATAAACCCCATCCAGATCACACCTTGTTCTTCACCATAGGTGCTCATCAAGGAAGGAGCCAGGGGACCACTCCCCACAATCACCAGCTTGCTGCCTTCGTCCATTTCGGCATGCTTCCAAGCCTTGAGCAGCGATTCTACATTCTTTTCAATGGCAATCCGCCCTTGATAGACAAATACTCGCTGTGCGTTGATCTCGGACTTTAGCCGCGATAGCCCAGGGGAGTATTTTTCTACATCTACCCCATTAGGAATTACCGCTAGGCGCGATTTAGGCACCCCGAGCCGGCTCAATAAATCTCGCTGAATTTTAGAAAAGATGATGACGCGATCGTAGTTTGCCAGGAACGGCGCATAGAGCTGATACATCAAGTGCTGAGTGCCTGATGTAAAGCTGTGCCGCTTCCGAGCAAAGGGTGGATGAAAGGTAGCAATCAGCGGTAAACCCAACTCCTCGCAGATTTCGGGCAGCAAGAAATCTAAAGGCGATAGCGTCAAAGAGGCGTGGACGATATCGGGCTTAAGTTCCCGCAAGGCCTGCGTTAGCACCTTACTGGATTTCAACGAAGGAATGGTATAAACCTGCGACTTAAAAAGGAAGGGGATTGGCACTTCTTGGAGTTCTCCCCAAGAATCAGTAACGGCATCGGCTTCATCTTCTTGGGCAAAGTGGATGAAGCTTACCTGATATCCGCGATCTAGTAGCGCGTTCGTTACCTCCCGCCCGTACGTAACGTTGCCACAGAACGGAGATTTCTTGCCAAGCCATGCAATATGCATTCAAGTTAAGCGGTTTTTTGATGGTTTTATGCTGTATTTAATGTACAAGGGAAGGGGGTAACACCTTGCACACTAATCTAATAGCATACTCCTTGTACCCTCTCCGATCGCTGGTACATATTTTTCTTTTTTTCCTGGAGTTCCTTGTTTTTGGCAAGCAGTTTTTCTCTCAAAAGAGGCTGAATTTCCCCAGTTTCAATCAGGGGATAGAGCCGCACAAAGATTTGCAGCAGCAGCGATCGCCGCTGCCTACCTCAGGCAGATGTGCTGGTGGGTGTCTAGTGCGATGCCGGCGTTGAGCCAGGAAATTGAGCCAGGAAGTTAGGCAAGTGCATCGTTGTTCCGATCTGGCCGCTTTGTTGACCCTATTGGGATAGCAGGCGATCGCCCAGATGCATGACATTTGCCCAGATCACACTACTAATGCTGACAAAGAAGACTGTAGTTGCCAGCGTCATGCCATAGCCCATCAGCAGAAAAAAGCCATCTGTTTCCAGGATACCGATCGCCAGCACCAGGATCGTATAGGCCGGTAGCAGGTTGGTGAAGGGAATGGGCAGAGGGAGGGACATCAGCAGGGCATTCCAAGACAAGCACAACCCAACGAAGCGATATGCTAACCGACTGCGACTCACAAAAAACAGCCGAGGGCGGGCACATTGCTCTATGGGACGTACGATGCGGGTCAGGCTTTTTAGCACTGCCTGAGTCAGGGTAGGTGAGAGTCTCCGATGAGTCAGGCATGGGGGTAAACGGGGCTGAGGCAAACCCCAGGACATTTCCACCCCCATCAGGATGGTGCCCGCCCCAAATAGGGCTGAAAGTCCCGGCAGGGGCACGGGTAGCGGAATCAGCAAGGGCAGTGTGAGCACTGTACTGACGATGCCAAACCCTTGATTGCCCGTGCGTTCCAGAAGCGTGGCGATTTCGAGGGGGTGATCAGTATGCTCTTCCAGCAACGATTGGATCGTTTCAGAAAGCTTCATGGGGCGCATCCCGACGCTTGCAGAAGTCCCGGCTGAGAAGGTACAGGACAATAGGGCACAGGACAGCTGTCAGAGTAGTTATGTTGATTGTTGATGATTTTGCTCACGAGAAATTGACCAGGTGAGGATGCCGCCTGTAGTGGCCAGGACGGCTAGCGCTAGAAACACCGCTTGTAGACCAAACCAAGTTTCAGCCAGTCCTGCCAGCGCCAAGGGCAAGCTTAGAGCAATGTTGATAGCGTTATTTTGTAGCCCAAATACCTTGCCCCGCATTGCTTCTGGAGTTTCTTCTTGGATTGCAGTCTGCATGGGTACGCCTGTAATGGCAGAGCAGGCTCCTAATAGAACCAGCAAAGGTAGAGTAGGAAACAAATGGTGGGTAAAAAACGAAATTGCAGCGAGTGACCCGGACATCCCTATCGAGCCATAGAGGCTGAGCTGGGCCCGAGAAAAGCGCTGCCCAAATTGCCCGACAACGACTGCCCCGATCGCCATCCCCACACCGCCTGCTGCCAGCAGGAAGCCGAACTGAGACGACTTAATCTCGGGCATGACTTCAGCGAGACGCACTGCCAAAACGGCCAAGGCGGCAAAGATTGAAAACAGAATGACCAGATGGATCATCGCCACTCTGACGGCACTATGGTCTTTCAAATAGCGCAGACCCTCTTGGATGTTCTTCCAAACATCGGGCAAGTCTTCATGAGAATTGACGGTTTTCTCATGGGTTTTCAGAAGGATGAGCAGGAGTCCAGCGATTACATAGCTGCCGCCCACCAAAATTTCTTTACCCATATCAGGGGCTAGGTGAAGCTGCGGAGCAACTAGGGCAAGCCCCGTTTCTGCTAATCCCAGCAAAGGTTCTCCCAAAGCAAAGCCGATAATCACCGATGCCATCATCGTCATGGTGTAGAGAGAATTAGCTGAGAGCAAATCTCGCCGTTCCACCACTAAGGGGATCACTGCCTGCTCGGCAGGGGCAAAAAATTGAGTCAGGGTAGAGACCAGAAACGTCACGGTCAGCAATACTAAGAAGCTGACCGGCATACCCAACACCGATCCCCAGCTATGCGAGATCCAAAGGAGGAAAGGTAGGCTCAAGACCAGTCCGCCCCGTAGCAAATTGGTAGAGACTAATACGGCTCGTTTATGCCAGTGATCCACAAATACGCCGGCCACCGAGCCAAACAGAATGGCAGGAATGGTAAAGGCAATCATTAAAGTAGACACCCAACCGCTGATCGTCTGATCAGCCGATTGAAAGCGGGTGGCAATGATCGCAATCATCAGCACCAGATACACTTTGTCAGCCAGCTGAGAAAAGACTTGACCGCTCCATAGCGTCAAAAAATTGCGATTTTTCAAAACGGGCAGCAATCCGCGCTCTTCTTCAGGTGGCTCAGGCAATTCGGGTGAAGGTTGACTGGATTCACCCTTCAGTTTGCCGTTGCCATTGCCGTTGCCATTGCTGCTCCAGGGAGGGGCTGTAACGCCCGGTACATCCGTGGCTTCAGCCGAGCTAGGGCCGTGCGCAGAAATAGGAGATCCTGTCAGCGGCTCTAACCGTTCTGAGAAACTAGGAGGAGTGGGAACTAACTCACTGGTGATTCCAGGCACAGACGATGGGGGAAAAGCACGGGGTTGAAGCGATCGCTGTTCTGGATACCCACCTGCCCCTACTGAATTTTGTCCAGGACAATTTGACCCCAAACCCAAATGCCCCCCGCCTTGTCCGGGGTGTCTCTTTTCAGAAGCAACATGGGGGCAACCCAACGGTGCCTTGCTGCCCGTCGGTTCTAAATGGCTAGGCATGTGCATCTTCCGTTCAAGGGCTTCTAGATCTGAGTCAAAGGGTCGCATCATGGCTTACAAGAGAAGGGGCATCGGCGAAACAAGCATCAATCAACACCGCTGAGCGGATTGATCGATCAAAGTGGTACTGGGCATATTGACGAAGTATGTGCTCAATTGAGAGCCAAACTCCGGGGGCAGCTAGCGAAGTTGGGGATTCTAGCCACTCTTCAATGAAGTTTGGCTTGGCCAACTGTTGTAAGATATCCAGTTCAATAGCACCCAGCTGGACATACAGGTCAGGAAGCTTTTGTGGAAAAGGTTCATTGCTTGCTGGGGAAGAGGGTTTACGGATGAGCAACTGCTCTGATTTGAGCTGCTCTAAAGCAGAAAGTAGAAAGACCCCCCCGGCGATCGCACTAAAGCCAATCTGCCATTGAGGATCCGTAAAGTCGGGGGTTACGAGCTGTTGAGTAACACAGCAATGCTGCACCTGCGGCGGCAACCCTGCTAGGGCTAACAAATGGAAAGTGGCGTGAACCAGACCCGGCAAGATGGCGTCGGCCGGCAGCCGTTCCAACCGGCTGAGGTGCTCTCGCAACAGGTAGAACAGCTCCGGCTGGGGATGTTCGCTCAAGGCTTGGCATAACACCAGTTCTGCCAGGTATTGGCTGGCAGTGAGCTTGCTCAAGTCTTGGCTGAGTCCCGGATAGGATTCTAGGCTTTGAGCCTGGGTAATCTTATCGAGATTTTTGCCTTTAGCAATCAGCAGTTGATTCACTACAAACAGACCGCTACGCCCCCCCAAACTTGACCGATGCTTACGGGAGCCAGGAGCCACTGCCCGGATTAAGCCAAACTCTTCAGTCAGAATCGTCAGCAGGCGATCGCTCTCTCCCAACGGAGCGCTTTTCAGATTAATTCCGAGGGCTTTATACGTTCCACTCATGGGAGACCAGAGGTTTGGGGATTAAGGGACGAGTTCAAATCTGAGAGGCTGAAATCACTGCTGAAATTAGACGGCTGCAATTAAACCAATGGGGCTACGCTTCATCCTTTATTTTCCCCTTCTTCCAGGGTATCGCGTTGGCGGATGAGATCGACACCTCGAGACGTCCCCAATCGAGTGGCACCTGCCAAAATCAGGTCGATCGCCTGTTGCGCCGTGCGAATGCTGCCCGAAGCTTTGATGCCTACCCGATCTTTGGCAATACTGCTGAGCAGAGCCACATCTGCTACAGTCGCGCCCCCATGCCAGCCTGTATGGGTTTTCAGATAGGTGACTCCAGCATCCATGCAAACTTCAGCCGCAAGCCTGATCTCAGATTCGGTGAGCAAGGAAAGTTCCAGAATCGCTTTAACCGTTTTGCCAGTCGCTTCACAAATTTCAGCGATTTCTTGATGCAGCGCTTCAGTGTTGCCGATCTTCACCCAACTCAGGTTGATCACCATATCCAATTCCGTTGCGCCATCCTCGACTGCCATTTCAGCTTCATAGCGTTTGACGGCTGATATATGGGCTCCTGATGGAAAGCCGATCACCGCACAAACCTGAGGGCGTTTATTATGAAGGAGTTCAGTAGCTTGGCGAACGTGAACTGGATTGACACAAACTGTGGCAAAGCCAAACCGATCCGCCTCTTCGCAATACTGGGCTACCTGTTCAGGTGTAGCCGTAGAAGTCAGCAAAGAGTGATCGATAAACTCAGCCAAATTGATCTCTGAACGGGGCGCAGCCATTTTTCTTCTCTCTCCTCTGTTACTAACTTGTATCAGAAAAGATAGAAAAGTTTCTGTTCTTAGGGTTTAGCTCCGGCTAAACTTGGCTATTGCTAAAGGCAGAAATGGCCCAAGATGGTGTCATGCGACACAGCCCTACCCGCTGGCTGAGTTATTCTATTAACAGGTTAAAATTTGTTTCGGTTCCGCTACCTTAGCTACAGTTCCTAATCGCTTCTCCTTACTTTTGAGGTCAGTATGGCTTTTCCTTCCACAACCCATAGCCAGTTTTCGGAAGATGTGACCTGGGATAGCTTGAAGCGGGCGATCGCTGCAAGTTCAGGCTTTCAGCGATGGCGTGCTGAGCAGTCCGCTACTGTCCAGATGCAGAATTTCAGTTTAGAGCAGTGGGTAAGTCTTTACTTGCGGGAGACGCTGGAAACACTGGCATACTAAGCCCTGAAGAAAATTGGTAGGGGGTGGAAGACAGGACTGTCTTCCACCCCCTATTTTGTTGCCTAGATCTGTGTCGGCAGAATGCGCAAGTCATCGCTATAGCCACAATCAGCCTCTGCAATTTATCTAAAATTTAGCGGAATAGCCCAAGCCCTCCTAACAGGCGGCTAATGGTGCCGTTGAGGTTTTGCAATTCTCGGTAGGCATCAATAATCCGATTGCCGTCTAAAAGTACCTCTTGGGTGGGGT
>DATNOY010000333.1:0-4834 GCA_036703495.1 Coleofasciculaceae cyanobacterium | reverse complement strand
ATCATTTAGGATTGCTATATGACTTCTTCTCCACCGCCTGCCTCTGCCCCATCTCCTCAGTCTACCCGTGCTCGATGGTGGGTCATGCTGGGGGTTGGGTTAGGGGTTTTAATGTTTACGTTAGATACCAGTATCGTCAATATTGCTCTACCCACTCTGGTTAAGGTTTTTCAAACTACTTTTGCCACCATCCAATGGGTCGTGTTGAGCTATCTGCTGGTGGTTACTGCCTTAGTACTGGGCGCAGCGCGGCTGGGGGATATGATGGGCAAGAAACGCCTCTACCTGGGTGGACTGATTGTGTTTACCCTCAGTTCATTACTGTGCGGGCTGTCTCCTGGTGTCGGTTGGTTAATTGGTTTTCGGGCGCTTCAGGGCATGGGTGCGGTCATGATTTCGGCACTGGGTGCAGCGATCGTAACGGAAGCCTTTCCGGCGGCTGAGCGAGGGCGAGCATTGGGCATCATTGGAGCGATCGTGTCTCTTGGCATTGCTCTAGGTCCCACCGTTGGAGGGGTGCTGATTGGACTCTCCAACTGGCGGATGATTTTCTTTGTGAATGTGCCGATTGGCATTTTTGCTAGCTTTGTTGTGGCACGAACGGTGCCTGAAAACCATCATCCATTCGTCAAACAACGATTTGACTGGATCGGTTCTATTGTAATGACCCTGACATTAGTTAGCTTTGCTCTAGGGATGACCCACGGACAGGATGCCGGATTTGACCATCCCATCACATTAGGACTGCTGGCGATCGCGGCGATCGGGTTAGCCTTCTTTCTCTGGCTGCAATCCTACCTGGATGCTCCGTTGCTGGATTTATCCCTGTTCCGCAACCGTCAATTCAGTCTCAGTCTACTCACCGGAATTTTAGTTTTCATCGTCATTGCTGGAACCATTTTTATCCTACCCTTCTTCCTAGAGCTGGTGTTGCAGTATCCCACATCCCATGTTGGTTTATTGCTGGCAGTATCGCCTGTCTTGGGGGGCATTGTGGCTCCTGTCTCTGGGAATCTGTCCGATCGCTTTGGCACGCGCATCATCAGTTTAATTGGTTTGGTGCTGATGGTGATTGGCTGTCTGTCTATTAGTACCTTCCATGCCCAAATGACCGATCTAGGTTACATCTTACGCGTTGCTCCGTTTGGGATTGGGCTGGGAATGTTCCAGTCACCGAACAACAGTGCCATTTTGGGATCTGTGCAACCGGAACGACTCGGCATTGCCTCGGGTTTACTTTCCCTGACTCGCACTCTGGGGCAGACGACGGGCGTTCCCTTGCTGGGCACGATTTTTGCTGCAATTGTGCTGGTGCAGTCTGCCACTCTGAGAGTCACAGATGCGCCTCCAGCCGCCCTGGTGATAGGGGTACAAGATACATTTAAGCTGGCTGCTGCCGTCTTAACGATCGCTGCGTCCATTGTCTTTTTGTTATGGCGATCGCGGAGTCATTCTCCTCAGCAATCAGAAGCAGACTCTTAGGAACGTGAATTTAATAAACCCCAAACTTAATTTTTGAAAGCACGGCATTGTCGCGCTCTCGAACATTAAAAGCTCGGTTTTAATGAATTCGTAAGCCTTAATCGGGGAATTGGACACTGAGAAGTGGGTCATGGAAATGGATATCAACGCTACAACCTCTCTGGTCTCAGCCCTATACTTCTCAGCCTTACACTCAAAAATGAAAACTGAATGAAATTTTGATTCTTTCAAGGGTAGAGCTACTTCTTCCATCAACAGAGGGACGCTGCGATCGCTAGAAGTGTTTACAGTAAAACACTAGAAACGGTTAGCAATACTATAGATGGGTAGCAAATCATGACCTCTGGTACACAACTTTGGCTTTGGATTGCCTTGATTGGCATGGTATTGGGTTCGATCATTTTTGGCTTAAAAGCAGTAGCTCAACGACGCAAAGAGGGAATGGAATTTGCCCTGGTTAGCTTTTTTATTACCCTCTGGGCTGCCGCAATGTATCTGAGTATGATTTTGGGTGAAACGGTTCTCTTCGACTTCAAGGGGCAACATACGCTGTTTTGGGGACGCTATGTCGATTGGGTGGTTACAACTCCCTTACTGCTGATGGATTTAGGTGTAGTTGCCGGTGCTCGACCCAAATTGATTGCAGGGGTAATGGCAGCTGATGTGTTTATGATTGTGACAGGTGTGATTGCGACATTGGAGGGGTCACCCACAAACTACCTCTGGTATGTGATTAGCTGTGGTGCATTTATTGCCATTCTCGGCGCATTGTTGACCGAATTTTCTGCAACCGCTCGTCGTCGTAATGGTAAAATTAATCAGCTTTTTAAGAAACTACGGAATACTCTAATTATTCTGTGGTTTGGCTATCCGATTGTCTGGATTTTGGGCGCAGAAGGTCTCTCTATGTTGAGTGTCGGAATTGAAACTGCTTGTTATGCTATTCTCGATGTGTGCGCTAAAGTTGGGTTTGGTTTCATCCTCATTTCTGCCAGCCAAGATGTGCTGGCTCAGGCTAGCAACAGCGATCGCATCCTGGAGACGGCTCATGATTATATGAATGAACCAGCTCCTCGTCGCTAATCCGAATTACTGCTTAACTTTGTGGCTACAGCCATAACTCATTAGCCATAACTCATTGGGGATTGCTATATTATTTCTGGTCTAAGGGTAGCCGTACTGTAAAAGTGCTACCCTTTTCGATCTGGCTCTGAACGTCAATACTGCCCTGATGCCGCTGCACAATGGCCTGTGCGATCGCTAGTCCTAGTCCTGACCCTCCCGTTTGCCGCGATCGATCCCCTTGGACTCGATAGAAGCGATCGAAAATACGACGTTGGTCTTCGGTGGCAATGCCGATTCCGGTATCTTGCACTTGAATGATGGCATAACTTTCACTTTTGTTCAGGAGTACAGTGACTTTGCCTCCTGCAGGCGTGGCTCGAATAGCATTATCAATCAGGTTGCTCACCAGCCGATACAGTTGTTCTTCATTGCCGACCACTGCCACAGGTTCGGGTACTGGAATTTGAGCGGTAAGCTGCACTTGGGCGGCGATCGCAAAGCAGGCTAGTTCTTCAACCAAATCATTAATCAGATCGTTTAAACAACAAAACGTGGATTGCGGCATGTCTTGCCGCTCTAATCGGGTTAGTAGCATTAGATCGCGTACCAGCTGAGACAGCCGCAGGTTCTGACGTTTGAGGGTAGCCAGTAGCGTAGTTTCTGCTGTGAGTAAGGGGACTGGAGCAGATTGAGTTTGCAACAGAGCTAATTCGATGGTCGATTGCATGGCCGCTAATGGGGTGCGTAACTCATGGGCAGCATCGGCTGTAAATTGACGCATTTGTTCATAGGAACGGTAGATCGGTTGCATCGCTAATCCTGCCAACCACCAGCTAGATAAGCCAATCAGCATCAATGCAACGGGACAGCCTAGCAATAGCGTTAACCGTAAAGCTGCAAGGTGCTCGTCAAAATCTGCTAGCGATCGCCCCACCTGCAGATATCCCCAGGATTGATGCTGCGACTGGAGCGGCAAGGAAATTTGGCGAAAGCGTTTCCCTGACGGCGTGATGACGGTTAGCCAACGCGGTACGCCGGCCGTCAGGGGGAGTTGATCCAGCGGCAATCCGGCGATGGCGATCGGCACCTTGGGCAGTCTTGACAACCGTAAATAATAGCTGACTGGTGTTACCGCAACCGAAATGGGCTGCCTGGATAACGCGGGTTCGGTGATACAGGTGGTCTGGGTCTGACACAGTTCCAGTGAAAGTTGTTGTGCCAGTTGCCGTAGCCGCCCTGGCTGCTGCAGCGTAGGTTCAATACTGTCATGAATGGCGTCTGCAACCGATTCTAATCCCTGATCGATCGTTTCTTGGTATGCATGAGCTACCACCTGATAGACTCCAAATCCACATAAACCGAGAATGCAGCCCATCACGCCCGCATACCAACCAGCGAGTTGCAGACGGGTTTGGTGAAACAAGTAGTTTTGGTGCATCATTTACTCATGGGCGTTGATGCTAGCGGCATTGACGTTAGGGGCATTGAGGCGGTAGCCAACGCCATAAATGTTTTCGATCAAAGGATCGCTGTTGTCATCTCCTAGCTTGCGTCGCAGTAGCCGCACCTGAGCCGCTACCACATTGCTAATCGGTTCCTCACCAATTTCCCAAAGCTGATTCAGGATCTGATCACGGGTAAGAATTTGGTTGGGATGTTGCATCAAGTATTCCAGTAATTGAAATTCTTTGGCAGTGAGGGCAACGCTCTGCTTCTCACGATTGGGCAGAACCCGAGTCACTGCATGAGAGGCATAATCCAAAGAAAGACTACCAATTTGCAACTGTCGCGGTTGAAAGTGAGGTGCCCGGCGTTGTAAGGCTCGCAATCGGGCCAGCAGTTCGGGCATCCCAAAGGGCTTAATCAGATAATCATCGGCTCCGCTATCCAACCCAATGATTTTCTCTACCATCCGATCCTTAGCAGTGAGCATCAAGATGGGCAAAGGACTATTTTTTCCTCGCAGGCGTCTGCATAACTCCACGCCAGAGAGTCCTGGCAGCATCCAGTCGAAGATGGCAAGGGTGTACTGTAGCCAATTATCTTCTAGATAGCTCCACGCCTGGTTGCCATCCAAAAACCAGTCCACGACGTAGGCTTGATGGGTCAAGGCTTGCTTAATGGCAACCCCTAAATCGGGTTCATCTTCAACTAAGATCAATCGCATCGTGGCAAGATTACCTTGTTTAAGTCCAGTATGGGGAAGATTAACTCTATTCTAGCGATCGCCCAACCAGGATTTAGAACTTGTCTCAGTAGCTGGACGAAATAAAATGTAGGCTAGACA
>DATNOY010000332.1:0-3919 GCA_036703495.1 Coleofasciculaceae cyanobacterium | reverse complement strand
ATATGGCGATTTGCGATTGAGTGAAGTACAGATTATTTTTTGAAAGCCGCGCGGAGCAAGGCTTTCAAAAAATAATCTAGTTCTAGTCGAGCGCGAAGCGCGATATTTGCGATCTCTTGAATGGGTTAGATTCTTTTATTGTGAGAATTCAACGCCTGCTTTTTGAATGCCCGCATCATCCGACACTTCTAGGGCAAAGCCAGTCCAGTCCATGTCGCCTCTGCCTTTGGCAACCGAGGTCAGCAGCCGATTATGAACCAGGTTGGCCAACGGCATTGGCACTTGGCTGGCACTGGCAGTTTGTAAGGCCAGCGTCACGTCTTTCAACCCTAAGGCAAGTTTAAACCCCGCAGGTTCATACTGCTCTTGAGCGATCATGCGTCCATAGTTTTGGTAAATCGGACAGGCAAAAAGAGTCTGACCAAATAATTCAGCCACTTGGGTGCGATCGATGCCATTTTTCTCGGCTAAGGTAAAGGCTTCTGCCATGGCCTCAATGGCCGACATAATCAAGAAATTGCCGGTCAGCTTGACGACATGGGCAGCAGTGGCGGTCTCTCCCAAATCAAAGATGCCTTGTGCCACCGCATTTAGCAAAGGCAGAAGGCGTTGTTTGGCGGCCGCATGGCCGGATGTGCAGATCCAGAGTTTGGCGGCCGCAGCTGCCTCCGGCCGCCCAAATACGGGAGCCGCCAGATAATGGGAGCCTTTTTGCTGATGATATTCTGCTAACCGATGTGCTGTATCAGGGGCAATGGTACTCATCGACACATGCACCCCCTCTGGTCCCAAAGCGTCCAAAATCCCTTGCTCACCCAGGACAACTGCTTCTACAGCCAGATCATTCGACAGCATGGTGATGACAATCCCGCCGGGAGTGACGGCATCAGCAGGCGTTTTAGCCAATTCTGCCCCTTGCGCCACCAGGGACTGCGCTTTTTCAGGGGTGCGATTGTAGATTCGCAGGGCATAACCGGCTTTGATCAGATTGCTGGCTATTGGCAAGCCCATACTACCCAGACCAATAAAGGCGATCGCTTCACTCATATAACATTGCTCTAGCAGTAAAGGTGATTGTCTTTAGTGTAGAAAATCAAATTTATTTCTGGACAAAACAGTTCCAGCCACCCCAAGGTTGGTATTGCGCCTGACATCACTTTGATTTGCTATTGGAATCCTCTTCAATCCTCGAAAAACCGATAGTGCCGATCCAGAGCACACCCGCCATCAGCAAAAACACCCCCGTCACCGGATCAAAAATCCAGTACTTAGAGGTAAGGAACCAGCAAAATAAACAATCTGCTCCCAAAATGAAAGCGATCGCCCTCAAAAGTTTCATATTCCAATTGCTGCTAAATTCTTAAAATAATAAGAATCTGATTGAAATCACAAAAAATCACTAGTTTCACCAAAAGCGTTAATTTAAATAAGAATTGGCTTAGCATAGCCTATAAAATCCAATTTGGAATCTTCGACAGAACCTTGCAGCGAACCTAATAGAGTTAAGTCAAACTCAAATCAGTTGAATTAGTTTAAGTCGGAAACTTTACCCGTTAATTATTAAAATTGGTGACGATTCAACCTGATCCTACAAGATTTGCTTTACAGATGGTTTAGGGTGAATTTAATATCTCTGCTGAATTTTATAAAATAAGGTTGTTATGTCTAAAGAAAACGTTCTTGAACTCTTTGCCAGAGCCTCGACCCATCCACGGCTAAAAAGTCAGTTGGAAGCGGCAACCAGCTTTGCCGAGCTTGTTGAACTTGGCAAAGAGCAAGGATTGGCATTTTCCTCAGATCAGGTTAAGGATGCTATTGCCGATGTTGCCGTCAAAAAACCTGGCTTTTTGGGTGTAATTGCTCAAGCGGTCTTAGAGATTTTCAAACCCAGTAGCGATAACTATCCGATATCGGGAGTGCAACCTTTTACAGGCGATCCAAATAAGAATCAAGAATAAAAACAGCCTAAGAGACATCCTTGAGATCATGCCTCTTAAGCTGTCACTGGATCGAATTCATTCCAGCAGTAAACTATCTTAGATGCTGCCTGATCTGGTTGGGCATCCCCATTTTTCGTAACCAACAAAAATGGGATCCAATGCCGGCAGCAAATGACTGGTGCTCCCGATATTTCACTCCATACTCCCGGCAAGTTTTCTCCACGATTTGAGAAATAGCAGGATAGTTGACGTGACAAATTTGCGGGAAAAGATGGTGCTCAACTTGGAAATTCAATCCTCCCAGGAACCAGGACAAAGCAGCGTTATCCCGAGCGAAATCAACCGTAGTTTCCACCTGATGAATGGCCCAAGCATTATCCATGCAAACTGTGCCTTCCCAAGGTAAAGGAAATTCTGCGGCTTCAACAACATGGGCCAATTGAAACACAACGCTGAGAACTATCCCCAGAACCAGCGCAGTCAATCCATAAAACGCTAGCACTACCCAGACCGGATGAAACAGTGCAGGAATGCCAAACGCCAAGGTCAGAAAGATCAATTTCCCGACCCAGAAGCGAATCAACTCCCACCCCTGCGGACGGGGATATCGTTGTTCACCGATTTGTCCCGTCCAAACCGACCGAAAGTCATCGTAGAGGTGCCAGCGGATGGCGATCAACCCGTAAAGGAACCAGAGGTAATAGTGCTGCCAACGATGAAACGGCAGCCGCCGCTGGTAGGGCGTAAACCGACCAAAAATGCCAATGTCCAGATCAACGTCATGTCCTGTGATGTTGGCGTAGATGTGATGGAACATCCCATGCTTCCAATGCCAGTTATAAGAACTGCCGCCGATCAGTTCGAGCGTCATTCCCGTCAGCTTATTCACCCAAGGGAGGTTGGAATAAGCCTGATGCCCACCGTCATGCTGAATGTTGAAACCGATGCCTGCTGACACTAAACCGAGCAGGATAGACAATGGCAAGGCCTGCCAAACTGTCTGGGCAAAGAATACCAATAACCCATATAGTGCAGCAAAGCTAAAGAGCAGAATGGCAGTCTTACCATACATTTGTGGGCAGTCCCGTTTCCGCCGCCCAGTGCTTTGGAAATATTCATCAACGCGACGCTGAAGCTCAACTTGAAAGCTATTGTTCTTGCTGAATTTCAGCTTTTTGCCAGGTGCGATCGCTCGATGCTCATAGGACTCCCGGATCTCTTGAAGATCTTGCTTCTGTATGATGGAACCCTCCTTAGGCTATACATGAAAATCTAGGCAAAGGGTCCCGTTGCGACTCTATGCGGGTTCACACGCATCCCGCAACAGGACGCTGCATCACTCATTATGATCCATTTTTGGAAGAAAATTTCGCACAGCTGGCTCTCAAAGCACAAGCCAATTGATCGATCTGAAGTTACCAAGGACGACGCAGGAAAACGGCATTAATCTGATAGCCATATGCCCCATTGCCCTCTATGCAGTATCCGGATCTAGGGCTATGCCAAGCCGTTGCGCCAGGCGAGAAGAGGCTCTATCAATGCCGTTGCCGTCATCTGCAAGCGATCGCTTCTCAGGGAATCCTTTAAAAATTCTGCAAGTTGCAGGAAATTATGAGTTTAAGGGGTGTTGAAGAGTTGTTTTTAGACCTGAGAAGATCACGAGCAGTCCGTCAGATGATGAATCATTCAGTGAATTGCAGAAAGCTTAGAAAAGCGAGATAGATCGGGGGATGATAGGAAAGGGGGAGTTAGGCGATGCATGAACGTGATGCAGGAAAACGGGAACGTCAGAACAGGATGACTCAACAGGATGACTCAAGTTGTAATTGTTGGAGCGGGGCCCACCGGAGCAACGCTGGCACTTCTGCTGGTGCAACGTGGCATTACCGTCAAGTTGGTTGAAGCTTCCCGCAGCTTTCGCCGGGTGTTTCGGGGAGAGGGATTGATGCCTAGCGGGCTGGATGCGCTAGAGCAGATGG
>DATNOY010000331.1:0-7510 GCA_036703495.1 Coleofasciculaceae cyanobacterium | reverse complement strand
TGTTGGGAATTGCCCGGGCTGGCACAGGTTACGGACCCGACGGCACGATATGGGGTGGCGAATTTCTCTATGTTACAGATGGCGCTGCCACAGGTAACGCTGCTACAGGTAACGCTGCCATAGGTGCTCCCTGCCAACGGGTTGCCCATCTGCGTCCGTTTCGTTTACCGGGGGGAGATCAGGCAATCAAAGAACCCCGACGGGCGGCCCTTGGATTGCTATATGAACTGTTTGGAGATGAGGTGTTTGAGATGCGATCGCTGCCGCTAATGCAAGCGTTTTTAAAACCAGAGTTAGGTACTTTAAAGACAATGCTGAACAGAAACCTGAACACCCCCGTCACTTCCAGTGCCGGACGGCTGTTTGATGCGGTGGCTGCCCTCATCGGACTCTGTCAGCCCACCCAGCCTATCCAGTTTGAAGGGCAGGCAGCGATGGCGTTAGAGTTTGCCCTGGAGGCATCGGATCAGTCCTATGGGTTTGACCTTTTAGCATCTCAAGATACTTCATCGCCGATGGTGATTGACTGGGCAGCGATGGTGAGAGAAATTTTGGCAGACCTGGACACTGGGATGGCGATCGCCAAACTATCCGTCAAGTTTCACAATACCTTAGTTGAAATGATGGTTGCCGTCGCCAAACGGTTTGGGGAAGAACGGATTGTGCTTACAGGCGGCTGTTTTCAAAACCAATATTTAACTGAACGAGCCATCAATCGGCTGAGCGCGGCAGGATTTACGCCCTATTGGCATCAACATCTGCCGCCAAACGATGGGGGCATTGCATTGGGGCAGATCAGGGCAGCCTTACACGTACTTTCCAGAGGGAACAACCTATGTGCTTAGCAGTTCCAGGAAGAATAATCAGTATTGATGATACTGGAGCACCCTGGATGCGGACTGGCAGAGTCAGCTTTGGGGGGATCATCCAAGAAGTTAGTCTCGCCTATGTCCCTGAAGCAGCCATAGATGATTATGTGATGGTTCATGTTGGATTTGCCTTGAGTATTCTTGATCCACAAGAAGCCCAACGCACGCTAGATGATCTGCAACAGATATAGCGGTACTCATAACGTCTTTATAACGTACTCGTAATGATAAGACGGGGTGCAGGGGTTGCTAATCTGAGTGCGTAGCGCTATGGAGTCCTCTTAAATCGGGATTGCGAAAACTCAGGCAGAGTTTGGGGTCCTAGTTCAGGACGCTAGAAGCAGCTTCCTCACAGCTTCCTCAACTTCTTTCCCTACCTTCAAGTTAGAGGGCTTCCTCTTCAGCAACAATCTCTAAGCCGTTTCTAAAGCGGGCTGAACTACTACCTTGAGCAACCCGGAGCTTACTATGGATGCCAGCGAACTGTTGAGGCAATATGCATTAGGTGAAAGAGACTTTAGCGGCATTATCTTGCCTGAAGCAGACTTGAGGGCAGTATATCTCAGCGGTGCAGACTTCAGTAGAGCAGACTTGAGGGGAGTGAACCTAGCTGGAGGTTCCCTGAATACCGCCAATTTGAGCGAAGCCAATCTGAGTGGTGCCAATCTAGATCAGGCAAATTTGTTTGCGGTGATTTGCAGTGGAGCGAATCTCAGCGGAGCCTGCCTCAGAGCCGCCAATTTGACAGAAGCTGATCTGAGCGGAGCTTGCCTTAGAGCAGCCGATCTGAGCGATGCCAACTTACACCAGGCATCTTTGAGCGAAGCAGACTTGCAGGGGGCAAATTTGTGTGGGGCAAATCTCTGTGGAGCCAGGATGTGGAAGGTCAATCTATCGGGGGCTGACTTATGTGGCGTTGAGCTGAGTGAAACCAACCTGTGTGAAGCAAATTTGAGCTGCGCCATTCTAGATGACGCCGATTTTAGTGAAGCTTTTATGACGGGAGCTGTGATGCCCAGTGGTACCATTCATCACTGATTTTCCCAGGGCTAGTCGGATGCTGTGCGTAGCCTTCCATCCGTCAAAAGTTGCTGACGCCACCCCGGAACGCTGAAGGAGAAAATCTTTGCCGATGAAATTCGTTGATGAATACCGGGATGCCACGGCCGCTCAGCAATATGCCCAGGCGATCGCCCGTATCACCACTCAACCCTGGACGATCATGGAAATCTGCGGGGGGCAAACTCATTCCATCGTCAAATACGGTATTGATGAACTATTGCCGCCAGGAATTACGCTGATTCACGGCCCGGGCTGTCCGGTATGTGTTACGCCTGTGGAGTTGATTGATCGAGCGATTGCGATCGCCTCCCGTCCAGAGGTGATCCTGTGCTCCTTTGGCGACATGCTGCGCGTACCTGGTAGCCACACTGATTTACTGAGCCTCAAAGCCAAAGGGGGCAACATCCGCATCGTTTACTCTCCGCTGGATGTACTCAACATTGCTCAAGCCCATCCTACCCAACAAGTGGTCTTCTTTGCCGTGGGGTTTGAGACGACAGCACCCGCAACGGCAATGGCAGTCTATCAAGCAAATCAGCGAGGACTCCAAAACGTCTCTTTGCTGGTGTCTCATGTGCGGGTGCCGCCAGCAATGGCGACTATTCTTGCCTCACCGCAGAACCGAGTACAAGGATTTTTAGCAGCCGGTCATGTCTGTACTGTTATGGGCTATGGCGAGTATGAAGCGATCGCCCAGACCTATCAGGTGCCGATCGTTGTCACCGGCTTTGAGCCGCTCGATATCTTGCAAGGGTTGTACTTTTGTATTCAGCAATTAGAAGCAGGGCGGTATCAGGTTGAAAATCAATATACGCGTTCAGTCCGTCCTCAGGGCAATCCGGCAGCACAAGAATTGATCCAGGAAGTGTTTGCGATCGGATCGCGCCAATGGCGAGGAATGGGTGAAATCCCTGAAAGTGGATTAAGGTTACGAGACGCCTATGCCGAATTTGATGCCGAGTATCGATTTAATCTGCCGAGCAGTCCCGCTATAGAACCGACTGACTGCATCAGTGGACTGATTCTACAGGGCGTCAAGAAACCCCAGGAGTGTCCTGCCTTTGGAACTCGTTGCACTCCCGAATCTCCGCTAGGCGCACCGATGGTATCGTCTGAAGGAGCCTGTGCTGCCTATTACCGCTATCGGCCACAGCCAGAAATCATCACAACATCAAACATTAGGGGAGGCTCCGGTGGAAACGGCTAAGGAAGTGAAACAAATTGCAGCACAATTGCTGAGTGCTCTGCTATCAAACCCGCACATTTATGCCAGCATCAGTGATGAAGGCGTTCAAGGACAGCAAGAGCAAGAACTTATGGCGATGGCGATCGAAATGGCAGAAAGTTTGATCGGTAAAGTGAATGAAAAAGTAAATTGATCCATGATGACGGAGAACTTGATGCTGTCTTGTCCCATCTCAATTCAACAGTATCCGCATGTTTTGCTGGCGCATGGCGGTGGCGGTAAGTTGATGCATCAATTAATTGAGCAGATGTTTGTATCAACGTTTAGTAACCCAACTCTGGATATTCGGCATGATGCAGCTACGATTCACTTAGCAAACCCCCTGGGTAATGCACAAGATGTCAAGCTAGCCTTCACCACTGATTCCTATGTAGTTCAGCCGCTCTTCTTTCCAGGGGGCAGCATTGCTTCGCTGGCTGTAAATGGCACCGTCAACGATTTAGCTATGGTCGGAGCACGACCGCTGTACTTGAGTGCTGGCTTTATTCTAGAAGAAGGACTACCGATGGAAACGCTATGGCGAGTGGTGCAAGCCATGCAGCAAGCGGCTGAACAGGCGAATGTGCAGATTGTCACAGGCGACACCAAGGTGATCGATCGAGGAAGAGGCGATGGTCTGTTCATTAATACGGCAGGTGTGGGGGTGATTGAGCATGCTCAAATGATTGCTCCCCAGCGTGTTCGACCGGGCGATGTGGTGCTGCTGAACGGCGATTTAGGACGGCATGGTATTGCCATCATGGCAGAGCGGGAAGGGTTGAAATTTGAAACCACGATCGCCAGCGACTCTGCTCCCTTGGCAGATAGCGTGCTCAAACTTCTGGCAGCTGGCATCGAAATTCATTGCCTGCGAGATTTGACCCGGGGGGGATTGGCCAGTGCGCTTAATGAAATTGCCGAAGCTGGGGGAGTTGAGATTGCGATCGATGAACGCTTGATTCCCGTGCGGGAGGATGTCCAAGGGGCCTGCGAAATTCTGGGATTTGATCCGCTCTCGGTTGCCAATGAAGGGCGCTTTGTGGCATTCATCCCCGAAAAAGATGCTGAACGCGCCTTAGAAATAATGCGTTCTCAGAGCCGCTTTGGAAACTTAAACGGATTAGGGGATAGTGCCTGCAGGATTGGTAGCGTCACTGCAAAATCGGCAGGGATTGTGAAAATGAAAAGCAAAATTGGGGTGCAGCGGATTCTAGATATGCTAAGTGGTGAACAATTGCCGCGTATCTGCTGATGACTCGTTGCCAAGGGGGGAATTTGCCAAGCGTTGCGCCAGCACGAGTCTCCCAGCTCTTGTTTTTTCCGCAGCCGATTGAGCGATTGATTAAGCCATTAGGGGTTGCCTACATAAATCCCCAACGCTTGAGCAGTTTGCACTAAGTAACTCCCAGGATTGACGGAAGCTGGACTCTGGGTAATGACCTCTGCTAAGGGAACGGCGACAACTTGACCATTCTGCCAAGCCACCATATGGTGATAGCGCTCCTGAGCCACCAGATCGACCGCAGCTTTACCAAAGGCTGTTGCCACCAGACGGTCTAAAGCCGATGGAATGCCGCCTCGCTGAATATGTCCTAGAGTGGAGACGCGAGTTTCAAGTCTTTGGGCACTGTAAGCATTAATCTGATCAGCAATGTATTGTCCTATGCCGCATTGAGATGGGGGGGGGAACTGCAGATGATCTAATTCGGTTGCTTCATTGGCAGCAGGAATGCCCTCGGCAACAACGACGATGGCGAATCGACGGGCCCAACGATCGCGAAGCTCAGCAATATGACGGCAGACGCCTTCAATGGAATAAGGAATTTCAGGAATCAGGATGACATCGGCTCCCCCTGCAATTCCCGCCTGCAATGCTAAATGTCCCGCCTTCCTACCCATAACTTCAACAATCATCACGCGATCGTGGCTAGCAGCGGTAAAAGTCAGGCGATTTAAAGCATCTGTAATAGTATTAATAGCACTATCAAAACCAATCACGCGATCCGTCAATGCCACATCATTATCAATCGTCTTAGGAATCCCGACAAAGTTCCATCCTCCCTGTTGCGCCAAATGATATAAGATGGTGAGACTTCCATCTCCTCCCACTCCAATCAGTGCGTCTAAACCCAATGCGTGATAGCTGGCCGTGATCTCATCGCTATGGGTCAGCGTATCTCCTCGATTAATCGTTCCTAAAATTGTCCCTCCCATACTCAGCAAGGGATCAATGCCCCGCAAATCGAAATTATGCACTGTGAGAGCGATTGTTTTACGCTCCAGTAAACCTCGCGTCGCATAGGGAATTCCCAGCACCTCCCAGCCATAAGTCAGGGTGGCATGACTGACCACTGCTCGAATTGCAGCATTCAATCCAGGACAATCTCCACCGCTGGTTAGAATGCCAATTCGCTTATTCATAGCGCTATTGCTCCAGTGAAATAGTATAGCGATGTTGAATTCCTGGAATTTTAACTTCGTTATAGAATAGACAAAAATCTTGAGGAACCTGTGAGGATGGCGATCGCGCTCAAGAACTGCGAAAGCAGAGAATTTTAGACATTAGACTTTATCGGAAATTAGTTTGTGGTGCGGCGGAGCCGCACCACAAAATAATTTCCAAACCGAAAACCTTATTTCCAATTAAGTCTATTTTAGGCAACGCTATCTGGCTGCCATTGAGAATAGATCACGGGCATCTCTATCGTAAAAGTTGTTTGCCCCTGCCCACTGCGCACTTCAATTTTGCCGCTGAGCTGCTCTACCAACTTTTTCACCAGAGCCAATCCCAACCCAGTGCCACCTTGCTTCCAGCGATCGGCATTGGCAACTCGGTAAAACTTGTCGAAGATGTGGCTAAGGTCACTGGTTGGAATTTCTGTTCCAAAATTGGTGACTTGGAGCTGGAGTTTGTTCTGCTCAACCCCAACCTGCACCACAATTCGTTCTCCTGGCGGGGTATATTTACAAGCGTTGTGCAGTAGTTCTGCCAAGATCCGATTCAGCGCATCTGGATTAGATTCAATCTGCGGCAACGCATCCGGTATATTAACCTGCAAGTGCTGCTGGCGCGCATCAGCCCGTTCTTGAAAGGAATCTACCAGTGCCGGTAGATAAAGGCTCAGGTCAAGTGGCACAGTTTCCAGAGGTTCCGAGCTAGACTCTAGCCGTTGTAAGTCCAGCAAATCATTAATCAAAGCGATTTCGCGTTCACACTCACGGTCTAGAATCTGCAAGTACTGAGCCACTCTGGCGCTTTGAGTGGGGTTGGCTAATTGAGAACTCACCGGCATCGCTAAATCGGGCGTTGCTGAATCTTCTGAAATAGCGAACTCAGAATCATTGAAAGCAACTTTGAGCAGTTGGATCGCCATCTTCATGTTGGTAACGGGCGATCGTAACTCATGTGAAACAGTACTGAGAAAATCATCTTTCATCTGATGCAGGCTTTCCAATACTTCCACTTGAGTTTGGGCGGCGGCATAGAGCCGGGCCTGTCGGATGGCGATCGCGCATTGATTCGCCACCTGCTGCGCCAACTGCACTTCCTGTGCAGCGAACATGGCTTCTTTAGACCTGGACAGCCACAAATCGCCCAAAATGCCTTGGTCATCAAAAACTGGAACGGAGAGAGACGTCACCCAGCTGCCGTCGGAACGCAATCGACAAAATTGGAACCATTGGTGGTGCAGCAATTGATGATAAATTTCGGGAAAATCTTCCATCAACACTGTCTTGCCTTGTTTGGGAGGAACGACGGTGGTGTATTCATACCGAATGCTGGCGGTTTGCTGTTCCAAGTCATAAAGCGCGGTCGTGCAGGCAGCCACTTCTAATCCTAACGCCAGCTCTTTGACTACGGTTTGTAGAATCTGACTTTCATCGAGATTGTCCCGAACTTTGTCAGTAATGCGTTTAAGCAAAGCATCAAAGTCCACGGCTTGTTGCAGTTGAGCCGTTCGCTCTTGAACCTGTTGCTCCAGATTAGCGTTGAGCTGCCGCACTTGGTGATAGAGTTCAGATTGCTGCAGAGCGATCGCCAGCTGGTTGGCAAGTTGCTTGAGCAGGTCAATTTCGAGGGGACTCCACTGTCGGGATTGAGTACATTGGTTGACGCTGAGCAGCCCCCATAAGGTTTTCTCCTGCACAATCGGCACCACAAGATTGGCTTTGATTTGGAGAGCTGCCAGCTGGTTCACATAACAGGGAGATAGATCGGCTGTGTCAATGTCAGCAATGCTCTGCACCCGCCCTTGCTCATATTGCTGGACATAGTTTGCTGTAAAGCAGGGATCAGCAATGGTTCTGCCCAGGAGGGTGAGTGGGTCGGCCGCCACCGATTCAACGATGATCA
>DATNOY010000330.1:0-4014 GCA_036703495.1 Coleofasciculaceae cyanobacterium | reverse complement strand
ATGAAAGGCAAGCGATCGCTCAAGCAACGCTTGAATAAATTGGTTGAGCTCCGCACCCATGAAGGGTATATGGCAGAGGTGCAAGCTCAGGTAGACGGGTCATTTTTATTGATTGAGAATCATTGCCCCATTTGTGCGGCTGCAATGGTTTGTACGGGTCTTTGTGCGAAAGAATTAGAGGTCTTTCAAGCAATATTGGGCGATGATACGCATATTCAGCGAGTCGAGCATATTATTTCAGGAGAGCGGCGCTGTGCTTACCAAATTAGTCATTAGTAAGAGATTTGGCACCACCTATGGTTAATGCTCCTGAGAACTCGATTCATCCAAAGACACGTGCAGAATGGCGCAGTTGGTTAGCGCAAAACTACACACGTAAAGAAGGAATTTGGCTGATTAGCTACAAAAAGGAAACAGGTAAACTTCGGTTTGATTACGACGAGGCAGTGGAAGAAGCGCTTTGTTTTGGCTGGATTGATAGTAAACCCAACAAACTGGATGATGAGCGATCGCTGTTATGGTTTGCGCCTCGTAAACCGCGCACAGGTTGGTCAAAGTTGAACAAAGACCGAGTCGAACGCCTCGTTGCACAGAAACTAATGATGCCTGCAGGGTTGGCAAAGGTAGAGGCTGCCAAACAAGATGGCTCCTGGAATGCGTTAGATGCGATTGAAGCATTGGAAATTCCACCCGATTTAGAACAGGCGCTTGCTACTTATCCCCTGGCAACGCAGAACTTTATGGCGTTTCCCAAATCGGTTAAACGCGGAATTTTAGAGTGGATCGCAGCAGCAAAGAAACCAGAAACTCGTGCTAAACGCATTCAGGAGACAGCGCAATTAGCAGATGAAAATATTCGCGCAAATCAATGGCGAAAATGAGAGGGCTACTCTGTTTCCTCAAATAATCGATCGCCGCGATGCAGCCGATATGCCATCTGATACGTTTGCTCCTGCGATCGCATCGTGGGTGCATGAGCCGCCAAATATCGTGCGGTTGCTACCAGTACAGGGACTCCTTCCGTCGGATCAGCCAGTTGAGAATACAATCGGAATGCCGCTTCCATCGATTGAATCACATGAAAATCTCGATTTTCACGCAGCATGAGTTTTGCCAGCATTGCCATCAAAGCCTTGGGATTGCCACCGCTGTAAAGATACTGCGCCACTAATCGTCCGGTTTCATTCACCTGCTGTTGGCGATCGAGCAGGTCAAGCAATTTCTCCAGTAAGACTTCAGGATTGGCAACGGTGTCTTTCGCATCGGGTAAGCGAGCGGGTGGTACGTTGAGAAATCGGTTCAGATAAACGCTCATGGCGGCATCAAATACACCCCGCAGCAGTTCAACGGTTGGAGCCCGACGAATGCCTTGCTGTACGGCGTTGGCAAAGGTAAACGGATGGTGGGCGCTGTTCCAATCTCCATGATCGTTATTGGTGTGGAATCGAGCGACTCGCAGGGCAGCCGCATAGGTGACGATTTGGGCTAACTGCGCCTCTGTACAGCCCGATCGCAGGGCAGCTAACAAACTGTCAGCGATCGCCTGAGCGTCCTCTCCCAACAACACCGACATGAATTCTGGAGGTTGCACCCACTCTCCTGAATGAGATTTTCCAGCTTCTCGCGCCGCAGGCAATTGCTCAAACGCACCGTCTAGAATGGCGACCAAATCCACGGGATATCGCCATGAACTAGCTTCTTCCATACGAGTGGCGTTGGCTAACCCTGCGACTAAACTTGCCAGAACAGATTCAGCGTCTTGCCAATCGATCGCATCCAAAGCTTCCAATGCCTTGTTAATGAAATCGAGTACATGACCCACATCCAAATAACGGTGGTCGGTTGCTGCGGAAAATAGCATCTCAGCAATTTGAGTCCGACTAATTCCAAGTTCTATGGCTGTCACTAAACACCGTTCTGCCGCCTCGCGATCGCGCTGTTCAATGAACTGGCGAAACCAGGCTTTTAAGGTCACAAAGTCCAGATTCGTGGTGGGCAGAGGGTGAACTCGAAAATGCGGAGGAGATTCTGTACTGTCACGAGCAACCGCAGAAAGTCCCTGATAGAAGGCGCGGGGGCGATCGCTTTCATTCAAATACGGCAACAGATTTATCATGCAGGTAAGCATGGTTAACCCGGTATCCCATCCGGTCTTGTTGTAGCGAGTGCCAAAGGACAGCCCGACTTGAAATGGCTCTGTTGGCGTCACTCCCAGATCCAGCAGGGCAATCACTGATTTTGCGATCACCAGGGAAATGCCTTGTTCTAGCCCATCCTGTAATCGTTGCTGCTGGTGGGCTTTGAGGTTGCTCAGTGGGGCAACATCTACCCAAATCTCCCCATCGTGAATCTGCACTGAAAACGATCGCACATCATCTGCCCAGGAGTCGAATGTCCCACCGCTTGCCAGGTCAAAGCGGGCATAGTGCCAGGGGCAGGTGACGATCCCATCTTTACAAACACTGCCGTGTAGTGGAAAGCCCATATGTGGACAGCGGTTGTCGATCGCATAAACGCGATCGTTGCTGTAGAACAGTGCCACTGGCTGCTGGTTCAACCGTACAAGCAACTGCCCTTTTTCCTGTAGTTCTGCCAGAGTTGCGGCATGAACCAGTGATTGAGGTTGGTTTGAAACGGATGTCATATTTTTAAAGGGAATTCTTTAGAAATATCCTAATCAAGTCTTACAAGTTTGTAAAGACTTTTCTTTAGTTTCTTGGCTTTTGCGGCTCAAGAGTCATGCTGTGACAAGATCACAATACACCGCAAAATTTTGATAAAACAGCGCAAGAATCGGGCTTCAGATTTGAGGAGACTTCTTCTAATCTTGAGTTATTGAAACCAACTCAAACTGAAGGTTCAACAGTCATTACACGTTATTTGGAGCAAACAACATGAGTGGACGTATGGACGGGAAAGTAGTCATTGTGACGGGCGGCAGTTCTGGGATTGGTCGAGCAACTGCCATTGCCTTTGCCAGAGAAGGCGCAAAAGTGGTGATTGCGGCACGACGAGTGAACGAAGGAGAAGAAACGGTCAAACACATTGTAAAAGCTGGCGGAGAGGCAATCTTTGTCCAAACAGATGTGACTCAAGCAAACGAGGTACAAACTCTGGTCGATCGCACCCTGGAACAGTATGGTCGTTTGGATGCCGCGTTCAATAATGCAGGTTCCGGGAAAGGCATTCGGCTAATTGATTTAACGGAGGAAGAGTGGGAACAGGAAATTGCGGTCAATCTCAAATCCGTGTGGCTCTGCTTGAAATATCAAATTCCTGCCATGCTGAAATCTGGGAAAGGGGCGTTCGCCTCTGGCGGCACGAAGTGCATCGTGAATATGGGATCTCAAGGGGCGATTCTGGGAGTTCCCAACTACACGGCTTATGGAGCAGCAAAGGGAGGGGCTGTGGCGTTAACCCGCGCGGCAGCGGCTGAATATGCGGCAGAGGGCATTCGGATTAATGCGGTTAGTCCCGGTGCGGTTGAAACAGAGCTATGGGCAAACGCACCTGCCGGAATGATAGAACAGGTGGCAGCGGGGATTCCCATGCAGCGGGTTGGACAGCCCCAGGATATTGCGGAAACGGTTGTTTGGCTTTGCTCCGATGCGGCTGGCTTTATCACCGGACAAAACATTGCCATTGATGGTGGATACACAACCTCGAATTAAGCGACCTAGCTACACTGCAAGCGGTAATCCTTGGGTGTAACCCCGGTTGCTTTACGGAAATGAGTGGTGAAGTGACTCTGATTGGAAAACCCGACTCGATACGCGACTTCTGCGATCGCCAACTGAGTCACCGTCAGTAAAACTTTAGCCCGTTCCATGCGACGTTGAATGAGATACTTGTGGGGAGTTTCCCCCGTTGCGGCTTTGAAGGTGCGGGCAAAATGAAACTGGCTCATCGGAACTAAAGCTGCCATATCTTCGATCGCCATATCTTCCGTCAGATGTTCCTCAATGTAATCTTGAATCTGCTTCAACTTCACGGCATCCAAAGCCCGACCTGGAA
>DATNOY010000329.1:0-6574 GCA_036703495.1 Coleofasciculaceae cyanobacterium | reverse complement strand
TGGAGGCGAACATGCAGCCCCAGGCGAAATAACTCATCGTCTTCGACTAGCAAAATTCGGAGTCCGGTAGATGGCATGTTGAGGACGGATGCGGTTGAGGGCTGCAAGCAGATCAGGTGCGATCAATGGTGCGATCCAGTCAAAGTGAATTCAGGTCAAAGTGAATTAAGGCGAAGGCTGAACGGGAAGAACCGGCAGCTTGAAGCCAAATAGCGCTCCACTGGGTGGATTGGCTCCAAAGGGCGATCGATTCTCTGCCCAAATTGTACCGCCGTGGGCCTCAATAATTTGACGAGACAGGTAGAGTCCTAAGCCAGAACCTTTGGCTTGGCGATCGCTCTGCCCCTGATAGAACCGTTCAAACAGGTGAGCAAATTCATCGGGCCGGATGCCGGCCCCACTATCCAAAATTTTCACAACCTGATAGCGTGCCTGGGATTCCAGCACAATTTCTACATGCCCACCCCGCCAAGTGTGGTTAATCGCGTTAATCAGCAGATTCGATAAAACGCGCTGCAGCTGTAGCGCATCCCCCATCACCCAAAGCGACTGCCGAAAGTCCGATTCGCCATACCCTACGGAAAGATAGACGCGACGCAGCGCGGCCAGTTCACTCAGGGTTGCCACCGCTTCTTCAGCCAGCAGGGTTAGATCGAGCGGTTCCAGGTTGAGGGTTAACCCTTCTGTGTCATTACGATAGACATCTAGTAAGGTTTCTACCATCTGCAAACTGGTCTGATGGCTCCGGGCCAGCGTCGCCAATACTTTCTGTTGCGCGGGCAACACGGCTCCAAACTTTTCCTGCTGCAGGGCAGCAATAATTTCGATCGCCCCTAGCAAAGGCGTTTTCAAATCATGGGTCAACGTGGAGGCAAAGTCTTCTCGCAGGCGCACTAGCTGCTCTTGGGTTTGCAGCTGGGCTTGCTGTTGGGCGATCGCTTCTTCCTGCTGCCGATTCCGAGCGCTGAGCAAGCCCGTGACAATCAGAGCAATGGCAGCAATGACGCGACTGGCAAGCGTAGGCGGATAGATCCGGTCGCTGTTCGGAATCCATAGGTTAAGTAAGGTGAGAAATACTGCGATGGCTGTGGCTTGCAGGGCTGCCGAACGTCCTAAGCGCAAGCTGGCAATCAAAATTGGCCCGGTGTAGAGATAGCCAAAGACATAGCTGGGTGGGGTTGAGAATTCCAGAGCCAACACCAGCACAAATAATCCGATGATCAGCCAGCGCGCCTTGGATTGCTCAGAGGAATCAGCAGGCATGGCGATCGCCCCCTACGACAACAGCACCAGCTGACTATCGGGCGGCTGATATCCCAGGTGCTTCCAGGCGGCCGGTGTGGCAATCCGACCTCTGGGGGTACGCTGAAGATAGCCAATTTGCATCAAATATGGCTCATAGACTTCTTCAATGGTCTGGGGATCTTCACCTGTTACTGCGGCCAGGGTATCTAGTCCTACCGGCCGCCCGTTGAAGCTCTCGATCATCACCGTCAGCATGCGTCGGTCTGTCCAATCTAGCCCACAGGGATCCACGCTGAAGCGTTCCAGAGCTTCAGCCGCGATCGCTCCGGTAATTTCAGCGCCCCCCGCTTTCACCTCCACATAATCGCGCACCCGCCGCAGCAGCCGATTGGCAATTCGGGGTGTGCCTCTAGCCCGCCGGGCAATCTCAGCGGCTCCCTCTTCGGTAATCGCCGTTGAAAAAATCTCGGCAGTGCGCAACACAATCGGCGTCAGTTCATCCAGTTCGTAGAAGCGCAGCCGTTGCACTAGCCCAAAGCGATCGCGCAAGGGCGACGTTAAAGCCCCGACCTTGGTGGTGGCACCCACCAGCGTAAATCGCTGTAGGGGAAGGCTGCGGGTTTTGGCACTTTGCCCTTTGCCAATGGTGATATCCAGCCGAAAGTCTTCCATGGCGGGATATAGAATCTCTTCAGTCACCTTAGGTAACCGATGGATTTCGTCAATAAACAAGACATCTCCAGGCTGTAGTCCAATCAGCAGCCCGGCAATGTCTCTAGGACGTTCTAAGGCTGGAGCTGTGGTAATTCTGCAGTTGACTCCCATCTCTTCGGCCAGAATCAGGGCCATGGTGGTTTTTCCTAGCCCCGGCGGACCGTAGAGCAGCAGATGATCCAGAATTTCTTTGCGACCTTGGGCTGCTTTAATGGCGATCTCTAAAACTTCTTTTAAATCTTTTTGGCCAATATAGTCAGCCAACCGTTTAGGGCGAACGCTTTCTTCTGGCTTGCCCACCTCGTCAGGTCGGGCCGCCAGCTGCAGCAAATCGCTTGCTTCTTGAGGCGGCACTTGGCTGGCTGGACGATTGCCAGCCACCTCACGACTCTGCCGATCGTCTGGATCTGAAGGTTGCTTAGAAGAAATGATGGCCATGTTTTCTATGGTACAGGCGTATCTAGGTTTTGTGAAATACTCAGGAACGTCAATTGAATAAAACCCAAACCTTAATTGTTGAAACCGTGGCATTGCCGAGCGCTCAAAAATTAAAAGTTTGGTTTTAATCAATTCGTGATTCTAGTTTTAATGAATCGTAATTCTAAAGGGAGAGAGTCGATGAATCTCCCTATTTTCTGGACTCTAACAGTTGTTACACTGGTACCGTTCCCAGAATCCTGTTGCGCATAAAAGCCTTTGATTTCTATGGCTAATTCTTCGCTCGTTGTTCCTGATGCGGTGACATTTGAACAGGCAATTGCCATTACCCATGCATTGTTAGCAGAAATGGAGCAAGGCAGCTTGTCAGAAGCTGATATCCAAACGGCGATCGCTTCGCTGGTGCAGAGTGAAAATGGCGGACGGGGTTTTTTTGTCACTTATTTAACCAATGAAGGATCGCTTGCCGATCAACCCTCTGCAGCCGTGGTGACTGCGCTACAGTCTTCTCCTGCCATTGTGGCAGAACTGCTGGTCAAGAATCTGGCGATGTCTTCGGCAATGGCGATTGCGCATCGTCGCAACCAAAACGAAAAAATGGCCCAAGGCTCCGATCAAGTGCAACGGCGAACTGCCGATTTAATTCAAAAGGTTTGCCTCCCAGAAGTCGCTGAGAAGGCCCGGCAGCTTCAGGAAAGTGCCGCAACTGGCACAGGAGCGTATCAAAATTTTCTCGATCGCTGGGGTTATGATGCAGAGCAACGCAGCAGAATCGCAGCGGCTGTGCAAGCCGTTCTCTAAGTTCAACCCCAAACGCTAAGCAGTGGCAATTGGTTCAGCGATTCATGAATCGAACCCTATGGAGCGGATACTGAGCACCCAAATCATCGATCGCCTTTTAGACAGCATCACGGCTCCCCTGCGAGATTGGCTGAATGCGCACCCTGCCGGATACTGGCTCGTCTCGCACCCGTTGTGGTCAGTGGGGCTGCTGTTGATTTCGCTGCTGCTGCTGTCTGGCTTATTGGGGGCGATCGCCCAACTGACTCAAAAACTCTGGATCGGCATCCTCCAGGCTCCCTGGACGCTCACCCGTTGGATTTTCACAACCGTATTTCATCTGTTGAAGTCCCTCTTGCGCTGGCAGGGCAGCGTTGAACCTGAACCCAATCGCCACCAAGAGCGGCTGACCGAAATTTTGACGCGCCTGGAAGTCCTCAAACAAGAGCAGGATGAATTGCTGCAGGAAGTCAAGGCGATTCTGGCGGTTAAGGAGATGGGTTAGGCAAATCCAGGTTGGGCTCCACTGGCGTTAAAGATGCAATCGCATAAATTCCGGAGAGCAATAGCCAACCCATAATGTTTAAGCGGGCATCGAATAGCGGCACATCAAACAGAGCAAAGGACATGCAACCCCAGAAGGCGGCCAAATAGCCCAGCAAAATGGCGCGATCGCCCGGTGGAAGTTGCTGTAGCACCAGCACTTTGGCACCCCGAAAGCAAACATAGCCGACCCAAACAGTCAGGGCGATCGTTACCAATAGTCCTGCCTCGCAGCCCAGCATTAGCCACAGGTTATGCGGATGCCCCACGTAGGTTTCAGTCACATTCAGCCCGACAATCCGCGAAGGGTAGAGAAACTTATAGCTGCCTAACCCCCAGCCCAACCAAGGCCGTTCGCGCATCAAATCCAGCGCAATTCGCCAGATCAGCAGCCTCGATTCATCAGTGGCATTGCCGAAGAGATGCGATCGCCCGCCGATGCCTAGCCAGGTAATGCCGGCCAAGACGCTGCCAATACTCACCAGCCCCCCAATCCAAATGGCGCGACTGGCTTTTGTGAACAGGCTGCACAACAGCAGCTGCGAAATAGAGACGACTAAGCCATTGCGGGAGCCAGAGCTAAAGATGCCCAGCAAATTCAAAAAAGTTGCGGCATAGAGCCAAGCCGGATGCAGGCGACCCAGCTGCAAGCGACCCGGCTGTAGGCGATCCGGCTGAACCGCCCCTTGTTCTACAGCCCGTCTCCGCAAGCTGTAGCAGAAGATCAGCCCCAAGCCCAAGCCAAACACCACCACCAGATAAGCCGCTAAGGCGTTAGGGTGCCCAAATGTCAGCATGGCCCGACCCTCATGCGGGCGATCGCGAATCCATTTAACTAGGGGCAGTCGCTGCAGCGGCCGGGGGATAAAGCTGGCTCTCAGCAGATATTCTCCAAACGCCAGGAAATTGAGCGGGATTGAACTCATGACAATGCCAAACGCCAGTTGCTCTAGCTGGGCTGTCCGCTTTAGCAAGGCCGGCATCAGCGCAAAAAATAGGAAGAAGGGCAAGTAATTGGTGAGTTGCAGAAACGCCTCTCCCCGCTCCCATGCAAACAGGCAGCTCAACACTATCAAGCCGCTCACCAACAGCAACCCATTGCCAGTCACCGGATCAAGGAGCGATCGCTTCAACGTTTTCAACAGGTAGATCAGGACAATGCCGATGCCCACAAAGCCGATGTAGCTAACATACGGCAGACAAACGATGCTGACTCCAAACAGCCGCTGATAAAACCCAAACCGGCGCGGCAATTCACTCATACTCCCTACTTTTTATTCCACCCGACTGAACTATAGTAATTTTCAACTGAGTCAAGTACAGATTATTTTTTGAAAGCCTCGCGGAGCGAGGCTTTCAAAAAATAATCTGGCTTTAACCAAGTGCGAACCGCTATATCTTGACTTGAGAATGGCGTATGAGGCGACATTTTTCAATATGCGCCTTTTTCAATATGCGCCTTCCCCCGTCACTACTACCCAAACCGTCCGAATCAGGATGTAAATATCTAGCCAAACTGACCAATTGCGGACATAGTAGGCGTCTAAGTTGACCCGCTCTTGATAGGTGATGTTGTTGCGCCCAGACACCTGCCACAGCCCCGTTAAGCCAGGAATGACCTTGGTGTAAAGCGGAAATTTGTCGCCATACCGTTCAATCTCTTCATCTACGATCGGTCGCGGCCCAACTAAGCTCATCTCCCCGCGCAAGATATTCCAAAGCTGCGGCAGTTCATCCAGGCTGGTGCGTCGCAAAAAGCTGCCAATCCGGGTCACGCGAGGATCATGGCGCAATTTATGATCTTGTTTCCAGGCTTCCCGTAGCTCAGGATGTTCGTCTAAATACTCTTGCAGCACTTTGGATGCATTGGGCACCATGGTGCGAAACTTCCAGGCTTTGAAGTGTTTACCGTCTAATCCAATCCGCGTTTGCAGGTAGAAAATTGGCCCGGGGGAATCCAGCTTAATCAGCACTGCAATGATGATGATCATGGGCAGGATAAATAATCCGCCGATCAGGGTAGCCGCCAGATCAATCGAAAACTTAGCAAAGCGTGGGCCAGGCATCAGCAGGCGTTGGCGCACCTCTAGCCCCAAAACACCCCCCATGTCCTTTGCACAAACCCAAAGGCTAGAAAATTCAAACAGGTCAGGAATAATCAGCAGATGGGCGAAGGCAGTGCCATATTGCTCTAGCAACCTCAGCAGCCGTTTGCGAGGCACGCCCGGCATAGCGACGATCGCATAGGGAATCTTCCGAGTGCGGGCTAGGCTAGGGGCCAATTCCACCCCTCCGACCACCGGCACACCATGCAAAACCCCATGCTTTTTCGGATCATCATCCAAGACCAGCACTGGCTTTAACCCAATTCCAGGGCGGCGCTTCAACGTTTGAACCACCATGGCTCCTGTTTCTCCAGCGCCCAGCACCATGACTGGATAGCCCCACCAACTTCGAGGCGCAAAAATCAACCGTACCAGGGCCCGAAACGTCAGCACCAGAACGATCGACAGTCCGCAGGCAATGATAAAAACTTCCCGCGAGTAAATTTCTCCCTCTCGGCGGAGAAACAGGGTGGCAACGAGCACCAGATAGATCAGCGCTGTCGAGAGGCTCGTCCAGCGCAGCTCATCAACGGGGCTATTGGCAACGCCTGGATACAAACCCACGATCGCATAGGCGATTAAAAATAAGCCCAGCATGGGGCAGAGTTGCCAGTACACACTCGGCTGAAACTGTTCTTCAACTAGCGTGCGCATATGGACACTGCCGATCCAGCCTAGGCTGAGTGCCAACACATCTGCACCAATCATGAGCGCAAAAGTAGACCAGGATCGGGTCGAAACCGAAATTG
>DATNOY010000328.1:0-5494 GCA_036703495.1 Coleofasciculaceae cyanobacterium | reverse complement strand
AATCCTCACTACTGGCAGCGGGACGGTCAGGGCAAGTCGCTGCCCTATGTCGATCGGATCATTTGGCAGCTGATGGAATCCACAGATACGCAATTGCTGGCGTTTCGATCGGGCGATTTGGATGCGATCGGCGATATGCGACCGCTGCGCCCAGAATATTATTCGCTGTTGAAGCGGGAGGAGCGGCGGGGTCACTTTCAAATGTACGATGGCGGATCCTGGTCGTCCACAACGTTTATTCAGTTCAACCTGAATCAGGCAAAAAATGACCAAGGCCAGCCGATCGTCAATCCGATCAAATCTCGCTGGTTTAATACCCTGGCGTTTCGGCAGGCGATCGCTTATGCCATCGATCGTCCCCGGATGATCAACAATATTTATCGTGGCATCAGCGTGCCTCAAGACTCGCCGGTTTCGGTGCAAAGCCCTTACTATCTCAAGCCAGAGCAGGGTCTAAAAACCTATGGCTACAACCTGGAAAAAGCCAAACAGCTGTTGCGTTCAGCCGGGTTTCAGACCAACGCTCAGGGGCAGCTGCTGGATGCTGAAGGCAACCGGGTGCAATTTACTTTGCAAACGAATGCAGGCAATCGGATTCGGGAAGCTTTAGGGTCGCAAATTCGCACAGATTTAGCCAAACTAGGAATTCAGGCAGATTTTAGACCGATCGCCTTCAATACCCTGATTAGCAAACTCAACGATACCCGTGACTGGGATTGCATCCTGATCGGCTTTACAGGCGGCGTTGATCCCTACAGCGGCTCAAATCTCTGGCTGAGTACCGGTAGCTCTCATATGTTCAATTTAGGTCAGCAGCCCGGACAGCCCTCCCTGAGTGGCTGGATTGTCTCCGGCTGGGAGCAGCGGATTGATCAATTGTTCAAGGCGGCGGCTCAAGAACTGGACGAAACCAAACGTCGGCAGATTTATGGCGAATTCCAACAAATTGTTCAAGAGCAATTGCCGGTGATTCACCTGGTGAATGAAATTGCTTTGATGGCAGTTCGCGATCGGGTTCAAGGGCTAAAATACAGCGGTTTACCCAGCTGGGGACTGTGGAATGTTCAGGAAATCCAGATCAAGCAGGAGTGATGAAACAGCAATAGCCCATCGCTCAACCTCTGTACAATAAAATTGCAGAATCTGAGTTTGTCTGCCGGTAATTCTGCCGATCGCTTGCCTGTCCTTCTTTCCCCTTTTTCCTGTGACTCAACCTGAAGAACTCCAAAATCTCCTCCGTGCCGTGGCTTTGGGAGAAGTCAGCCCCGAAACTGCTCTGGATAAACTCAGGCACTTTGACTTTGAGCCGATCGCCGACTTTGCCAAAATTGATCACCATCGATCGCTGCGCACGGGCTTCCCCGAAGTGATTTGGGGTCCGGGCAAAACCCCCGACCAAATTATTCAAATCATGATGACGATGCGGCAACGCAACCCCGTCGTGATGGCAACGCGGATTGAGCCTGCGGTGTATGAGCAGCTCCAGGCAGAAATCCCTGATTTGCAGTACTACAAGCTGGCGAAAATCTGCGCAATTCAGCCACCCCAGCTCATCCCCCGGCATCAGGGCATCATCACGCTGCTGTCAGCTGGCACAGCCGATTTGGCCGTGGCGGAAGAGGCGGCAGTTACGGCGGAGCTGTCAGGATTTCAAGTGAAGCGGCTGTGGGATGTGGGTGTGGCAGGTATTCATCGGCTGCTAAATAATCGCCAGGTAATTGATGATGCCGATGTGCTGATTGTGGTGGCCGGTATGGAAGGAGCCTTGCCTAGCGTGGTGGCAGGACTAGCCGCCTGCCCCGTAATTGCCGTTCCGACTAGTATTGGCTACGGAGCCAGCTTTGCGGGACTGGCACCTCTGCTCACCATGCTAAATTCTTGTGCGGCTGGAATTGGGGTAGTCAATATTGACAATGGCTTTGGAGCTGCTGTGTTGGCCGGGCAAATTCTGCGCACAGCCCAAAGATTGAGTCAGAGAGAATCCTAACCCGCCAATATTTCCTCGCTACTTAGGAGATTCGTCCATGTCTAACGTCTCTTGCCACATTCTTGTCGAGGGCAACCCAGCCCTGATTTATGCCAGTCGCAATGGTTCGCCTGAAAAAGTCATGCCGATTCTCAGCCGCTTTTTAGAAACCTTCTGGCAAGAGCGAGATACTTCCGGAGAGGTGAATGACACTCCTGAATGTCTGGTGGCCCAAATTGTGGTGCGGTTTGGCTTTGAAATTTGTGAAGATGACTATTCCAACTTGCGGGTTGGGACGCAGTATTATCCGGATGTTGCCTACCTGTACTGGATAGGGGGCGATCGCCAACTTCAAGTCTGGGTTCCAGAAGCAGCCTATCGCAGCAACCCTGGCTTGGGGCTAAAAGCCTGCCGAGAGCTGGTGCTAGATGCCATCTAACCTGCAATCCGGGAACTTTGTGCCAGAATTCCAATCAGATCGAGAGGGATACAATGTGGATAGAGGCAATTTGTATAAAAGCGAACGTTTTTAGTCCTGATTCGCTGGACTCGGGTTGCTTGAACCACCTCAGCATTTCGCCTCAGAATTTATAGTGGAGGAACCCTTATGGTGATACCCCGATCTTGGCAGTCTGGTGCTGCACTAACGATGACAATGACGATCGCATCGTCTCTAATAGTTCCCCTGATGTGGCTCAAGCCAGCGGTGGCTTCAACCGAGTCGATCTTGATGGCTCAAACCTTCCCGGACTCGTGGCGACGCTCTGTTCTGCCTGCCGGTACCTTGATTCCGGTGCGTTATGACAAAGCCGAAAAGATTATCCTCAAACCTGATGAGACGGTGCCTGTCACCTTAACTGTGACCCGCGATATTCTCACCGCCAGAGGGACGGTGGCGATTCCTGAAGGTAGCCAAATTGCGGGTGAATTGAGGCCGGTGGAGGGTGGCACTCAATTTGTGGCGAAGACCCTGATTTTGCAAAATGGTGGCACTCAAAGCCCGACAAATCAAAGCCCGACAAATCAAGGTACGTCAAATCAGGGCTCGTCAAATCAAGGCTCGTCAAATCAAGGCATGCCCATTGATGCCGTCTCTAGTCCCATTACCCGCACCGAAACCATCACCAAACGCAGCAATCCCAACATCCTGAGGGGAGCAGCCATTGGGGCTGGTGCAGCGGCAATTTTGTCCGAAATCTTTGGCAAAATTAATCCGCTGGAAGTGATTGGAGGAGCCGGACTGGGTGTTCTTGCAGAAGTCTTGCTCCGCGGACATCAGGAAGTCCAGGTGATTGTGGTTGAACCCGCTACAGATATTGACCTGCGCTTGCAATCAGACTTTACGTTGAATTAAAGTCCCGTTGAATTAAAACACGTTGAATTAAAAGCACGTTGAATTAAAAGCACGCTAAATTATAGGCGTCCTCAGTGCGCCAGCTTCTGAGGAATGACCTAGTGGCTAAGGGCACTGCTCTCTTCCTTGCAATCTTCACTCATGCCTACCTACACCGGAATTTCGAGCGAAGCGTTTCGGCATCCCCTGGATTACCAGGCAGAGCTAGCGTTGCGCAGCCTCCCTGGATTTGATTTAGTAGCCCGCAAGTTCATGGAATTTGCCTATGAACGCCCTCGCCATGTTTTTCTGATGGGAAACAGCATTGAAGCAAATCCCAGACAATATGCCTCAATCTATCACTTGTTTCGAGGCTATGTGCGGGATTTGGATGTGTCGCCCGAACCCACTTTGTTTGTCTCTCAGTCACCTACGGTCAATGCTTACGCACTGGGTCAGGAGCGTCCCTGTATTGTGCTGAGTACCGGATTGCTAGATCTGATGAGTGAGGCAGAGTTAAGGAGTGCGATCGCCCATGAGCTGGGACATATTAAATGCGGGCATACCACCCTGACGCAGATGGCAAACTGGGCGATTACGCTTGTGTTTAGCCTCACCAGCATGACCTTTGGGCTGAGTACGTTGGTCAGTACGGGCATGATCATGGCGTTTTATGAATGGCTGCGCAAAGCCGAACTCTCGGCCGATCGGGCTGCGCTGCTGCTGTTAGATGACTTGAATCCGGTGTTAAACAGCATGATGCGGCTGTCGGGGGGCAGCACGCGCTACGGGCATGAACTGAATTTGGAGGAATTCATTCGCCAATCCGAGCGCTATCAACGGCTCGACCAAGATGGGCTGAATCAGGTTTACAAGTTTTTTCTCTACAACAACGTTGCTGGCGGCACATTTCTCACTCATCCTTTTACCGTAGAGCGGGTGCAATACCTCCGAGATTGGGCTAACTCCGCAGAGTATCGCCAAATTTGTACGGGCAATTATCGCCGTACTGGAGCTGGGGCGGTTGAGGTACCGGTTGCGCCAGCTAACGACCCTGAAGAAGTCGATCGCCTCCGTCGCGAATTAGAAGACCTGCAGCGCCAAATTGATACATTGCGACGATCGCAGGATGGGGATTAACCCCAAAATTTTCGTTCCTTCTCCAGCCAGGATGATTATCATTTGGAATCAGGGGTTTTTCTGGCTAGGTTCTTGTTGTTTTGATTAAAGCACCGTGAGGAGAAGGGAATGATGAACATTCAATTGACCAGAGGGGTTGGTCAACCTGAAATTGGGCTACTAAAAAACCGGGCGATCGCCGCTGTAGCACTGGTTGCGGCATTGGCAGCTGGCTGTACCCATCAAACCAATACGACGCTGTCCAGTTCCCCCAGCAGTTTAGAGGGCAGCAACTCGGTGGCGCTGGGCAACGCTCCCATGGTTGCGCCTCATGAGGTGCGTCAGCCTCCCCTACAGCCGGTGCCGGTGCCGAATTTAATTCCCGCCACCCCAGTTTCAAAGCGCTTACCGGAAGTTGCGACCGGACGCCCCGATCCCTTTGCGACTTTGCTGATGGCCCCAACGGTCGTGTCTCGGTCTAGCTCTCCACCAGCTGCATTGCCTGCCCCGGCAGTGACGACGCCAACCTTGCCCTATCCGACTCAAGCGCCAGTGCCCACTGCTCAGCCGTCTGCCGGAAGTCCGCCTGCGGCCATCCCAGCGCTACCGCCCGTCAGCCTGGCTCAGGCAATTGAAGTCAGCGGCGTTGTGCAAACGGGTAGCAGCACCAGCATTATTGTTAAAGTACCGGATGAACGAACGACTCGCTATGTCAGCGTGGGCGATCGGTTGGCCAACGGCAGAGTATTGGTCAAACGGGTGGAGATGGGGGCAGAACCCGTCGTTATTTTGGAACAGGATGGCGCAGAAACCATCAAGTCAATTGGGGGTGGCGCAGCGATCGGCTCGCTATAGCTCCTGCCCTTCAGAAATCTGAGCAAGCCGTATAATGTAACCACAGTTTTGGCAGCTTTAGCCACTCTGTGGCTCTACTGTCTGTCGGTTTCCAGTCTTGCCCAGTTTGCTCTATAGCTTTTCCCCTGCCGATCCAGTCCGGGAAATGGAGTGCAGGGGTGAAATCCTGGATAGGAAGCATGGGGGCTGCGCTCCCTATATTCCGTAGGAATATTTCATAG
>DATNOY010000327.1:0-2015 GCA_036703495.1 Coleofasciculaceae cyanobacterium | reverse complement strand
ATCATGATCCAAGCTCCATTGCCAGCTAAGCCACAGATCAGGGTTTATATTACTGAGGAAAAAGATCGGTTGCTCACAGCAATTGCAGGCATCAAAGATTCGTCAGTGAATGCAATTGTGAATGAGGCGATCGATCGCTGGTTAGATGAATTAGAGCAAGAGATTGTTGAAAAGTTCAATCTCGATCGATTGGATGAGATTGGTTAAAAGGACGATTGCTGCTCTTGCTCTTTCAGCCTTCAGCCTGATAGGAGCGATCGCCCTCTGAACTCAAAATCGGCAATTTGTAGAGGGACTCAAGCAGTGGCAATCTTCAAATCAGCGATAATTGGCAACTCTAGGAAAGGATTGCTGGTCAACCGTTTTGTGAAAAATAGAACTTCCAGGTTTTCCACCTCACCCGACAGGGGATTGAGGCGGGCAATCACTTCATCCCCAATTTCTTCCGATTCCTGCTCGGCATAAGGCGAACGTTTGTCAATATAGAGAATGTCTCCAATAGGGTCATAGTGAAACATCAAGGTTTCTGCCATATCACCTCACCTCCAGCTAATTTTCGAGCCGTATAAGCTGTGACTACCCAATAACGGGTTTGATTAGGATTGATTACTGTCACAACAATAAAGTATCTGCCTGTCCGGATCGTATCAAACCATTTGGAAAACAGGAGAGCCGTTTCATCTCGGACACTATGACGAATTTGATCCGGATCTGCCAGAGTTTCTGCCAGTTGATTTAGATAATCAGGGAGTGTGCCGGGATGAGTGACTGTAATATGCTGTTCTCTTTCTTCAGTTAGCTCTACCTCATTTGCCAAATATGAACAGAAGAACAGGCGGGTCATATTTTTCTCTGTTGAGTTGATAATGAATGGTATGCTCCAAAACAGTTGACGATCGCCCAGCGGTTAGATAGACGAACGGCATCTTCCATGGGGCTATCTGCGATGGAACCGATTTCATCAATCTTTATCTGCCTCGGCGCGATCGCCCTCTCAACTCAAATGTTTTACTTCAAAGTGGGAGCGATCGCCCTCCAAACTCAAACATTGCACCTCTGAACTCGAACTTCTAAGCTTGGAACCGCAACAGTCTGTCTTTTTGCAAGAATGACGCGGCTGAAAACGGTAAGCTTACTGGTTTTGGATGGAAAACTGGCGATCGCCTTAAGAACAATGGTCTAGTCGGAAAAAATGGCGATAATTGGGGCTAAATCCGCAATAGTTCGCTCAACGACTGTTGCTTGTCTTAAGCCCCCTCGCGCTTTGTTCACCTCATGCTGAGCCGTTATTTTTAGATTGGAAAGGGAACGCGATGCTCAGGAACAGCCAAAAGCGATCGCGCAAAGCCGTCCCCACCAGCCTGGATAATAGCCCTACGCCATTCACGATGAGCCAATCCACTCCGTTGTAAACTCACTGTTGAGGGGAGCTATATCTGTATTCATCGGATGTTGTTAGAGCATTTTGCCGAGTTAAAACTTGAAAATGAAATCCGGAGCAGAGCAGAAACATGCCTTACACAGTAAATATTTTGATTGAAAAAGATCAAGATGGATTCTATGCCTATTGCCCAGAATTGCCAGGATGTCAAAGCCAGGGAGATACGTTAGCAGAAGCAACAGAGAACATTAAGGAGGCAGTTGAACTTTATCTGGAAACACTCTCAGAGGAAGAAAAGCAATCCTTCCTGAATAAAGAAGTTGTTGCCATGACACTAGAGGTACAAGTTGCCTAAACTTCCTCGTTTAACTGCTCAAGAGGCAGAAAAACTTTTGCTTGCAGCTGGCTTTATTCAACTGAGAAGCAAAGGAAGTCACAGAATTTATTTTAAAGTGGGAGTCAGGATCGTAATTCCCTTTCATGCGGGCAAAATTTTGCATCCTAAGATTATCCGGCAGGTGATGGATGCGATCGATAAAAATGCAGATGAATCATAGGAAAGCGTAGGGTTTCGTTTAAAGTCAAAAACGCGGCTTTACCCCCTTAATCCCCCCTTGCGAAGGAGGGAAATTCC